>JACFNM010000377.1 GCA_019454915.1 Chitinophagaceae bacterium | reverse complement strand
GTTGCCACTTCTTCCTAACGGAAAATTTTGAAATCGCAATGAGGGTATTAGTCGGGGGCTTACTTTATAAGTTTGACCATTTTTCATTAGAAGTATTTCTTCAATATGCCCTAAAACAAACACCCCGTCTTTCTCAATTTTACCCATATTTACCCTTGACCAAAAATACATTCCTATTGAAAACAAGGCAAGTAATCCAAAAAGAATATAACCTCCCCTTTGCTTAGTTTTGACTTGCTGCATCTGCAATAGTTTTTTGCCCCTGATCTAATACTACATTCAATGCTTCAATAGAAGTGCTTGTTGCGCCTGTTCCCTGCCCAATTGCTCCTCCGGCTAATTTTAAATAAGTAAATACTGCATCGAAAAAAACTGCAATCTGCGTAGGATGAACGCTATCGAAAAACCTCCACTAAACAAAGTTACCACCTGTTTCCCGTTAATTTACGTTCGTAGTAAACACCCTCAGAGAATCGTTATTCACGGCAACCAGTATGCGCAATGAATGGTCAGGCATCCGGACAACAGCCATATCTTTTACATCTCCATCTACGATAAATCCGCTCTCAACGGGCGTAACAGCAGTAAAATCACCTTTACCGTTACCCCTTAAAAAGCAGCCGTAGGACGCGTCATATCTGCCCCTAATCACTTCCGTCTGGTATTCATTCCCCGCCAGCAAAATATCGGGGTGCCCATCTCTATCGAAGTCTGCACAAAGAATGGCGTTTACAGGGGCAAACTGCGCTTCCAAAGGCAGCGGATGCTTTTCAAATACGCCGTTCCCTTTGTTCTCAAAATAACAGCTTCGCGTTTCATTGCAGAATAATGGCAGCATGCCGTCTTTGGAACGATTTCCGAATATTTCTTTGAAGCCCGCACCCGCATAATCTTCATGGCTGAGAAACCTCTTCTTCATTACCGGCACCTGGTAAGACAACTGACTCCTGTTAATGGCAGGACGGGACTGCATACTACCGTCCTTTGTTTTCACATAATAGAAAAGCAACGGGTCTATGCTGCCATTACCGTCTATATCGGTAGCAAACAATTCCATCGGTCTCTCGGCGCTCACCCGATAACTGCTGTTTAACCCCAGGTTGCCCGCCACCAAATCCAAATCGCCATCTCCATCCATGTCTGCCGCCACTAAACTCCTCCACATGCCGTTTATCTCCTTTAATCCTGTGTCAGCCGTCACTTCTATTAATTTACCATTGCTGTTTTTGAAGAACCGAAGAGGCATCCATTCACCGGCCACCACCAGGTCTTCCCTGCCATCACCGTCAAAATCCATACTGACCGCGGATGTAACCATTCCAATATTCTTTAAGGCCGGGCATACGCTTTCTGTTACATCTGTAAACACACCCTCGTCATTCCTTAATAAATAACTTCCCGGAGGCAGCGGAAACTTATTTGAAACACGACCGCCGATAAAAACATCCTTATCTCCGTCTCCATCGTAGTCAAAAACAATCACGGTTCCGGCAATCGTTCTCACCGAATCGGGGATAGCCCGTTTGTTCAAACTAAAGTTGCCTGATCCGTCATTTAAATACATTCTCGGTTTATAAAAAGGAGAGAATGCATCATACTGCCCATCGCCGGCTGTTATCAACAAATCCAGATCGCCATCATTATCCGCATCAAATAAAATACAATCCGAATCCTCCTCGTACTTCACGCTGTCTATCAGGTTCTTTGCGTCAAAAGCAGCCCGGTTATTCTGAAAAAAAATCTTCCCGGAAAAATTGTAGGCGCCCCCCACAAAAAAATCAGTCCGGCCATCTCCGTTTATATCACCCGTGGTTAAAAAAGGCCCGGCCTGAGAGAACTTCTGAGGCAGGAGGGGTTGCGTTTCAAAATCATTAATAATATTCTCATGATGGAGATAAGCAATACCCGACGCGGAGATGATATCGGAAAATAAGACCGGCGGAGCTACAAATTTGCTTTCCTGCACTTCCACGGCATTTTTCCAGTCTAGTATAATTCTGCTATCAGCCTGCAGATTATACAGCGTTTGCCGCTTACCATCCGGCCATATCACGATCAGCGAATCCACATTCTTATGGTCACCCAGGCCAAAAAGCAATCTATAATCCACAGAAGACAGGTAACCCCTGACCGGACTTTGTTCCTGCACCTGGATGCTGCTGTTATTATATACATATACTTTCGAGCCTATCCCCGCCCGGTTCAGTTGACTGCCAGCCAGTTGAACACTGAGAAAATGATTTGCGGAGTCAGCAGCCGGAGAACGTGTATTATTAATAAAAACAAAAGCGGGTTGATTAATATTATTAACTATCAGGTCGAGGTCGCCGTCGTTATCCAAGTCCACATAAGCCGCTCCATTCGACATAGACAGTTCATTGATTCCCGCGGCTTCAGAATGATCCGTAAACCCAAGGCGCCGGTTATTGATAAACAGATAATTGGGCAGGTTAACGTGTGCCAAAGAAGACAACTTGTCCCGGATTTCCTTTTGCTGGGCCTCCCGGGATAAATTATCGCTCCGGAAAACCGACTGGCTAAACTCCAAAAAGTCGGCGTTGATGAAATCCTTCCCGATACCATTGGTTACATGCACATCCTTCCAGCCATCGTTGTCAAAATCGGCCATCAGCACACTCCAGCTCCAGTCTGTCGCGTCTACTCCCGCTAACTCCCCGATTTCGCTAAAAAAGGGTATTGATCTTCCGTCCCAATTGCGGTTTCCGTTATTCAACTGCAGCATATTCCTCATAAACTGAGGCTCATATCCCATGCCACGTTCTCCCATATAACGATCGTAATTCATGAAGGAGAAAGAAATCTTCCTGCGCTCATTGTATTCAGGCAGCATGTCAAGCGAAAACACATCGATGAGTCCGTCATTATTTACATCCGCTGCATCGGACCCCATACTGGAATAACTCTGATGTCTGAAAGCCTTGTTTATGTAATTCGTGAATGTGCCGTCCTGATTATTTATCCATAGTTCATCATTGGTAATAAAATCGTTGGCTACGTAGATATCCGGCCATCCATCTCTGTTGAAGTCGCTTACACAGGCGCTCAGCCCGTAGCCATCCTCTTTGATTCCGGCTTCTACACTTACATCGGTAAACACAGGATGACCCACACCTTCCCGGTCCCCATCATTTCTGTACAACCTGTCATTGGCAGGCGATTTCCCGGTTTGGTCTCTCGGAAAAATACTATTCCCGTTTTTGGAGCTCAGCAGATAATTCACGAGGAACATATCCAAATCACCGTCGCGGTCGTAATCGAAAAATACTGCCTGTGTAGAATATCCCGTATCCGCCAGTCCATAGGCTGCTGCCTGTTCCGTAAACGTCAAATTCTGCTGATTAATGAACAACAGATTGTGGGCCGGTGTACTTAAATCCCTACCATAAACAGCAACATAAATATCATCATATCCATCCTGGTTAATGTCCACGATGCTCACACCCGTACACCAGTCCCGGGTTAACAGGCCCGCGCTTTCGGTGATGTCCTTAAAGCGATTATTGCCCTGGTTGATATACAGGCGGGAGCTCACCTGGTTAGCGGTAAAAAAAATATCGGGTAGCCCGTCATTATTAAAATCCCCAATGCCAACTCCTCCGCCCATGTATCCAAATTCGTTGATAAATGAATAACCGGGAATATCGCCATGGATATCGTTTGTGAAATCAATACCGGATTCTTTTACCTCCAGTTTTGTAAACATCTTTTCTTCCTGCTGTTGGTTACAGGCCGTTACAAAAAACCCAATCAGGAATAAAAAATAATGATATGGAAATTTTCTTCTCACGATTTGCTGTGCGTTAAACTGCCGATTCCTCAACAAAAAAACCATCCCAATGTCTAGGCAGTTCCATGTTGTAAAGCTACTTTACTTGTACATTTGAAA
>JACFNM010000376.1:624-3909 GCA_019454915.1 Chitinophagaceae bacterium | reverse complement strand
CTGGTGTTTCTCAACTTGTTAACAGGGATATAAACCTCATTATTTCTTTCCTCCAGTAGCTTTTTCTTATGAAAACCAACAGCCTGATTATACAACAATTCAACCTGCGTGAACCGGTCAATATTCTTCATCATATTATCGTAAAAACCAGGATACGATACTGTTAAACGGGGGATTATCTGATGACGGATATAATTACGAGAATAGTTGTCTTCAGCATTGCTGGAATCTTCTACAAAAAACAGGTTGTTCTCCACCGCATGGCGCTCGATATCCTTCTTCGACGCAAACAAGAGTGGCCGGACTAATTTACCCGCCTTAGGTAAAATGCCATGCATCCCGCTGATACCGGTACCTTTAAAAAAATTCATCAATACGGTTTCCACATTATCATCTCCGTGATGAGCCGTCAGAATATAAGTTGCTACCCCCCTTTCTTCCGACAACATTGACCTCAACTCTTCAAACCATTGATACCGCAGTTCTCTCGCAGCCATTTGCACCGACACCTGGTTTTGGATGGCGTATAAGCCGGTATCAAACCGTTTCAAAAACAGTTCAACTTCATGACTCTCTGCAAGTTCCTTTACAAATGCTTCATCACGCAAACTCTCTCCACCCCTCAATTGAAAATTGCAATGAGCTATCACACACCGGAATCCGGACTGCTTGCACAAGTTGAACAAAACAACAGAATCTACCCCTCCACTCACGGCTATAATCAGCAGATCCTCCGGGTAAAAAAGCTGTTTTTTCCTGACAAATTCCGCGAACCTGTTTGTTAAATCTTTCACTTTGACAAAAATAAAATAAACTTTAATGGACAATTTACCATTTACTCCTTTCTATTCTATCGCTCCTCACCAGGAATATCAATTTATTTGAACTATTATTTTGATGCCTTTTTTATCATCGATTATTCTAAGGAGAATCTCTCTTTACTATTTTAAACAACCTAATATCAAAATAATATACATGACATAATAGTCCCATAACAGGATTATTGAAGAGTAAAGGTAGCGCCAATAGGAAGTTCTTCTCAGAAACAGCTAATAGAATTCTCCAAATTTCAAATTTTTGCATGTTTTTTGTGCCTTGATCATCCTAAAAAAGGATACGATTTAAATCCAAGATCACGGTGACAAAAAGAATATTTTTAGTTTTACCCCTTATACTCTTAAACTTTCTGATTAAAGCCCAGGTGAATATTAATGACAGCCTTGCTTTAGTAGATTTATATAACAACACGGGTGGTAGTTCATGGAAAAACAATACAAATTGGCTTAGCGGTAATGTGAGTAACTGGTATGGAGTTACTGTGACAGGTAATCGCGTCACGAGGCTTTATCTTGTAAACAACGGATTGAATGGCTACATCCCACAGAGCTTTTCAAATCTCTCTGGCATCGTGGATATATTTTTGAGTCAAAACAAATTAACAGGAACCATACCCAATGATTTGACCAATCTTTCGAAGCTCTATTCTATTTACCTGAATGATAATCATTTAGAGGGAAGTATACCCACATTTAGTCTGGTCTATAATATCACTTTAAATATTATTCATCTGGAAAACAATCAACTATCCGGAGAAATTCCCAGGAGTCTCAGGTATCTCAGGACTATTACTGATCTCAATTTATCCAATAACAAACTGTCAGGGAGCATCCCCGGTGAAATCGTAGGAACTATTCTATACGATCTGGATTTAAGCTATAATAACCTCAGTGGACCAGTGCCAGATTCCCTGAAGAACTTCAAGAATTTAAGAACGGTAAAGCTAAACAACAATAATCTGAGTGGGACGATCCCCAATGGATTATTATCGGGTATTTGTAATTCTATTGACCTGAGTTCAAATCACTTAACGGGTAATATTCCTGCTGATCTTACAAACAATGGTAGTATAACGCAGGTTATCCTGAGCAATAATCAACTATCAGGACAAATTCCGACGGGTATCGGTAATCTGACCGGGCTACAGGTCCTGAAATTGGATAACAACCAGTTATCCGGATCAATACCCGTGTCTCTAAAAAACCTCAGCAGACTCACCTCACTCTACTTAAATAACAACCAATTTACCGGGGCCATCCCTCACGGACTCTGTAATTTACCGGACCTGCAGGAACTGGATTTGAGCAATAACCAATTTACTTTTGACGGGATGGAATGTGTAGGTCAGAAGGATAACTCATCGGTTCTGACACAATATGATTATCAAGATCAGAGAATCCTTACGCTGAATTTTCACGATACTAAGTTATCCCTAAATGCCGGCGGTACCTTGTCTAATAACACCTACTACGTTTATAAAGACAGCGTTCTGCTCAAAACCGTCAAGGGAGATTCTTCTTTTATCGTAAATGAGGGAGGGAAATATTGGGTGGAAGTTACCAATGATAAAGCAAATAAACTGAGATTATACAGTAATCCGTTAGATGTTCCCGAAGGCATCATATTACCACTTGAATGGATTAGTTTTACAGCAAGGGAGTGTTCAGGGAACGCCTGTTTACAATGGCAAACAGAGAACGAGCAGAACACTTCGCACTTCGAAATAGAAAAAAGTACGGATGGGGAAAATTTCTCAAAAATCAATACTCAGGCTTCCCGCAACAAGTCAGGTATCAACACTTATCAGACTACAGACCTTAACCCCTGGACAGGTTTAAATTTTTATCGCATCAAACAAATAGATCTCGACGGTAAATACACCTACAGTTCAGTAGCTTCCGTTCGAATTGATCGGGAAACAGCGTTGAAAATAATTCCCAACCCCGCAAGCAGTTTCTTTATTCTTCAGGGAACGCAGAACGTCAACGCATTATCTATCTTCGATACCACCGGAAGAATAACTCGTCAATGGAGGAATGTGAAAAACAATCAGCAGTTGGACATCAATGACCTGCCACCTGGTATGTACATCATTAAAATCACGGAAAACGACAAAGAATCAACCCATAAACTGATAAAACACTAATTTTTTTTAGTTAAGACTTCAGCCATCGTTATATTTGTGTATAAATAGTTGCATAAACAACTTTATACAAATAATACCGTTGTAGAACTACCGGAAAATATTTATTTCAAAAATCGTTTTATATATATAACCTCAATTAAACAGACAAATGAAAATATTAGTTTGTATCACAAAATCCCCCGACACCACTGCCAGAATCGGCTTTTCGGATAACAACAAAAAATTTGAAACGGCAGGCGTTCAATGGATTATCAATCCATATGACGAGTGGTATGCACTGGTGAGAGCAATAGAGATTAAAG
>JACFNM010000376.1:0-614 GCA_019454915.1 Chitinophagaceae bacterium | reverse complement strand
ATTCATCTCGTGTCCGTTGGCGGGGCGGATATGGAGCCCATTATCCGGAAAGCGCTGGCTTTGGGCGGAGATGAAGCCTTCCGGGTTAATGCAGATAGCCAGGATAGTTTTTATGTATCGGCACAGATTGCGGAAATAGCCGGACAAGGTAATTATGACTTAATATTCACGGGAAAAGAAACCATTGACTACAACGGATCTTCCGTGGGAGGCATGATTGCCGGATTAACCGGTCTTCCTTATGTGGCCTTAGCCAATCATTTTGAACTAAACGGAAATACCGCAACGATTACCAGGGAAATTGAAGGAGGCGTTGAAGTGGTGGAGGTCAGTACACCCGTGGTGGTTAGTTGCCTTCAGGGCATGGCAGAAGCCAGGATTCCTAATATGCGCGGTATTATGGCGGCGCGTACCAAACCCCTGAAAGTAGTAGAGCCCGTGGCCGTAGATAACCTGACAAGCATCGTAAGTTTTGAATTACCTCCCGCAAAGGCAGGAGTTAAGTTGGTGCCGGCTGATAATCCAGGGGAGCTTGTACGCTTGCTTCATGAAGAAGCGAAGGTCATTTAAACACTCATTGTTGCATTAAATATTCCATTCTTCCCCTAAAGGAA
>JACFNM010000375.1 GCA_019454915.1 Chitinophagaceae bacterium | reverse complement strand
TCTTCACTCACGATCCATAAAATATTGGGTCTGTCTATATTGCTCACCTGAGCCGTTAACGTCAGGCTGAAAAAAACAGCGATTGTTAATTGTATAAAAACTTTCATGATTACTGAAGATGCAGGTTTAGACTAATTTGAATTGAATGTTACTTCAGGCGGACATCCGCCCTCTCTGTACTCCGGATTGAATTCTACAGTAATAGGCGCATTTGTTTTCTTCCGCCACAGATCGAGCAGGTTGTATAATTCCCTGCCTTTGTCGGGGAACAGGTTGATTAGGTTTTTCCGTTGCCCCAGATCCGTATCAAGATTGTATAATTCAAGACTGTTATCCTCGAAATATTGCAACAGCACCCAGGGTCCGTAACGCACCGACGAACCCGGCCGCGTTCTGAAACAAGCATCAAGGGCTCCGGTAACCGGATACTTACTGCTGGTTTCGAGGTAAACAGGGAAGTGCCAGAATAAGGCTCTTTCAGATTTTAGATTGCTTGTAATATCGGGAAGAATACTTGTTCCGTCTAATGATAGACCTTCTTTGGATATACCGGCCACATCAAGAAAAGTGGGGAAGAAATCAATGTTCATTACGGGCTGGTCAATGGAGACGCCCGAAGCAAGTTTGCCCGGCCATACGACGATTAAGGGTACGCGGACACCTCCTTCATAATAGGAGCCTTTACCGGCTCTTAAAGGCCATTGATGGGTGACGCCATACAACCCGCCGTTATCAGAGGTAAAGAGGATAAAGGTGTTTTCAAATTTGCCTGATGCTTTAAGATAGTCTATGAGTCTGCCGATATTCGTATCCATCGTTTCGATCATTGCGGCATAATCTGCATTGTTCTGACCAAAACTTCCTTTTTTATTTTTATACTTTTCAACCAGCCCGGGTTTTCCCTGCAGGGGTATATGAACTGCATAGGTAGCAAAATTCATAAAGAATGGCTTATCTCCGGTTGTTTTCAAAAAGTCAATAGCCAGGTCTGTTAAATGATCCGTAAGATACTTCCCTTTGGGTCCGTCTTTGAGCGTGCGATTATTCCAGGGACTAAAATAAGTTCCCTGGGGATGCCCGTATTCAGCGCCGCCGATATTTACATCGAAACCGAAATCAGTTGGGTCTTTACTGATATGCCATTTACCTACATGACAGGTAGAATAATGATTGGACCGGAGAACCTGAGCCATGGTTATGGCATCGGACTTAAGAAACAAGGTGTTGGGAATGGGGATTAGCTTCCGGTTTTTTGATTCTCCTCTTTCGGAACCGGCAACGGTGTATATTCCTGTCCTGGCGCCCCATTGACCTGTAAACATACTGGCCCGACTGGGCGCACAATTGGACGCTGACGCATACGCGTTGGTGTATATCACGCCTTCGGAAGCCAGTTTATCAATATTGGGTGTTTCGTAATAATCACTTCCCATAAATCCTAAGTCTCTCCAGCCCAGGTCATCAATATTAATGAGGAGGATATTGGGCTTCGGCTTCTCCTGCTGGGATTGACTGATGGACTTAGGTATCCCTGTTACAATGGAGAGGGAGAGTGCTAAGCCGATGATCTTTCGCAGTTGCATTTTTTATTGTTGGAGTTTTTAGTTTATGGTTTATCATTTGAGGCAACTCTTCATAACCCGGACTAAGAACGGCTCCACAATCTTGTGTGCAGGATTCTTATGCCCGGATTGAAAATGAAGCTGTATAAAAATACGCTATTCAGTAAAAACAATCGAATGCGTGTGCAATAACTTTGAGTGAAAGTGCTGGTGGGGCGGTATCTATTCCGGGAATGTAAACGCTGTTCGAAGGGTGAGACCCCGACGAACAAGACTCAGTCTTGTAAGAACATAAGGCATTCGAAGTCCGGAGACTTTGAATAGCAAGATAACAAGCGCCTCACTGCGAGAAGCAGGAATAAACCGGACAAACTAAATCACCCAAAAATTGCGTACATAGTTTTGCAGCCCATTTATTGCGCACCTTCCTCTAAGGCTTCCATTCTGAATGAAGCTACATCCGGAGTACGATGTTCTTTCTTCATGATGGCTTCCATCTGTTTTACAATGTCAGGATGTTGTGAAGTGATATCGTGCTGCTCCCCGATATCCGTATCTAAATTATACAATGCTGTTTTTAGCGCTCCCTGCCGGATGTTTTGGCGTACGGCTTTCCATTTTCCCATCCTCACCGCCTGCTGTCCGCCGTACTGTGGAAATTCAAAATATAAATATTCGTGTTGTCGTTGCTGGTTAGTCTTTCCCAGTATAGTGGGGACTATACTTATTCCATCCACATTTTCAGGAACGGGTATTTTTAAAAGATCACATATTGTGGTCATGATGTCTATGGTAGCAGAGATAAGATCCGAAGTGGAAGCTGGCTTTACTTTTCCCGGCCACTGCACAATAAAAGGTTCGCGTATGCCCCCTTCACGTACAAAACCTTTGCCCCATCCGTATTCTTCTTTGAAAGGTCCGCCACTATTGAAAAAAACAGGATCTACACCGCCATTATAAGTAGGCCCATTATCGCTGCAAAACATAATAATGGTATTATTGTAAATCCCCTCTTCTTTCAATTTCTTTACAATTTCTCCCACCTGCTCGTCTAACGTGGAAATCATCGCTGCATAAGTGGCACGGGGATACCGGCAGGGGAAATAGGAGCCGCCCAAAAACGGCTTTTCATCTCCGAATTTTTTACGATAATAATCCACCCATTTTTGAGGCGCCTGCAAAGAAACATGCGGCAATGGCGAGGGGTAATACAGGAAGAAAGGCTGTTCCTTATTTTTTTCTACAAATTTTAGCGCTGCCATTATTAAAAAATCAGGAGCATAATCCCGTTGTTGGTAAACCTCATAGTTTTTAGCGTCAAGTGAATCAAGCCCGGCGGGGAATTTTACGTCGGGGGATACAATCTTATTATTTAAGGGAACCCGGTAATTATTTTCCCACAGATGGCCGGGATAATAAGTATGATCCTGCCTCTGGCATATAAAGCCGTAAAAATAATCGAAGCCCTGGTTATTAGGCTCCCCTACAGACATGGGTGCACCAAGCCCCCACTTCCCCACCATGCCCGTAGTATAACCGGCTTTTTTTAAAACTTTGGCAATGGTAATGGTGGAATCAGGAATAGGTAACTGACCTTCCAGCGCAGGATTGTCTTCCATAGCTTTAAAACTCCACACATCACCTCTCTGGGACCATTCATCGTTTCCTCTGATGTAGGCCTGCCCGGAGTTTTTGCCGGTCATTAGTAAATATCTTGACGGCGCGCAAACCGGAAAAGCATAATGCTGGGTGAACTTCATCCCGTTTCTTGCCAAAGCATCTATATTGGGCGTTTCGATCTTTTGCTGCCCGTATGCTCCCAGCTCGCCATAGCCAAGGTCATCGGCTAAAATGTAAATGATGTTGGGACTGTTGGCTGGGGTTTGAGCAGAAGTGTATGTTGACAGTGCCGTCCACAGGAAAACAAGAAGTAAACTCGCGCTTCTCATCAATTCAACTTATTAATGTGATAAAACTCGTTTGCAAAATTAAATTTACAGCTTTCTGAAATCTGTTTTGCGCCATTTTTGTCCTGCCGGGATCTTCACAACCGGGTAGCCATGCGAAGAGTGAGACCCCGGCGAACGAAAAGACGAAAGGATTAGGAGCCGGGCAGTCAGCTATTCGCTTTCAACTTTAGAGTTGACTCGAAGTTTTCATAACAGAATATAGAAAATCAAGCCTTTTTGCATCCGGCAATATTTGAGATTGCTGTGTATCACCCAGTATCATTACCACTTTATTTTTTACATTGTAGGGTTCCCATCCGGGTAGTCCCTTACCATTGGGATCGCCGGTTTTAATAAAGTTTGCCCAATAGGTTGACATAACGTCTGCAAGCTTATGATCAATG
>JACFNM010000374.1 GCA_019454915.1 Chitinophagaceae bacterium | reverse complement strand
CAACTGTTGCGGAATTAAAGTTTATCACTGCTATGCCGATCGAAAAGATACGATGAACGCAGAGCTGACCGAGTATGCCCCGGAATGGATCTGGGAATTGTTAAACGCAATGGAAGGTATCCTCATGCTACACATTGTAAAAAATGATGCTATAGATGACCCCGGTAATCAACAATCCATCCGCCAACTCTGTAAAAAATATCCCCGGGTAAAATTAATCCTGGCCCACATCGCCAGGAGTTTCAATTACCGGAATGCAAGAAGCGGATTATACAGCATGGCTGATATAGAAAATGTGGTGGTAGATACTTCGGCGATCTGCGAAACAGAATCATTTAAAGCGGCGTTAAAGATCTTAGGTCCGCAACGCATCCTGTGGGGTTCCGACTTTGGCGTAAGCGAAATGAGAGGAAGGTGCATCTCCACCGGCAATCGCTTTTTCTGGCTGCATCCGGAGTTGATTCTGCCGCAATATCATCCGCCCACTGAAAATAATATGACCCTGGTGGGTATAGAATCCTTATTGGCATTAAAAGAAAGCTGTGAGGATTTGGGCTTAACAACCGGTGATCTCAAAGACATCTTTTTGAATAATGCCCTGCGAATCCTAAAGCCACACTTTCCGGATGAGAAAAAATTACCGGAAGCAGATAGTCGTGTTCAATGGCAGTCTGCGAAAAAACGAATCTCAGGAGGAACCGGGCTTCTTTCTAAAAGGGCTGAACAATTTAACCAAACCTGGCCCGCATTCTTCAGCAAAAGCGCCGGCTGTGAGGTATGGGATATGAATGGACGGAAGTATGTAGATTGTGCCGGAGGGATAGGAGCCGTTTTATTAGGATATGCCGATTCCGAGGTAAATGCTGCGGTCACCCGGAGGTTAATGCAGGGCAGTTATTCCTCCTTAGTCAACCCGCAGGAAATACAATTGGCGGAAAAATTACTGGAATTACATCCCTGGGCCGGAAAGGTTCGATACGCAAGAACGGGCGGCGAAGCCATGGCAATAGCCGTTCGGATTGCACGGGCGGCCTCCGGAAAAAGCGGCATAGCATTTTGCGGCTATCACGGCTGGCACGATTGGTACCTGGCCGCCAATTTGGGAGATACCCATGCTTTGGATGGACATTTATTGCCGGGACTTCAGCCTGCGGGTGTACCACGTGAACTGACGCATACTTCTATCCCGTTCAGGTATAACGACTGGGATTCCTTTGAGGCTGCCGCCAATAACCTCGCAGAAAATTTCGGCGTAGTTGTTATGGAGCCAATGCGTTCTCAATTTCCGCAGGATGACTTTTTGCAAAAAATCAGGAACTACTGCTCGCAAAAGAACATTGTAATGGTGGTGGATGAAATCACCAGCGGGCTTCGCTATGGGTATCCCGGCGCGCTATCCCGATATCAAATCACACCCGATGTCGTTGTATATGCCAAAGCTATGGGTAACGGAATTCCTTTTGCAGCCGTTATTGGGAAAGACGAAGTAATGACTGCAGCCGATGACAGCTTTATTTCCTCCAGCTACTGGACGGATGGCATTGGCACCGCCGCCGCCTTAGCGGTAATGGATAAAATGGAAAAAGAGAATGTTTTTGAATCGGTTTGGGAAAAAGGAAGCATTTTACAGGATCAATTAAAAACTATTTCAAATAAATATCCGCTAACCGGTCTTGTAGTTGGCGGGATGCCCTCCTCTCCCACTTTCACTTTCAGTACGAATTATTCGCGTGCCGTAAAAGAGCTGTTCATCACAAAAATGCAGGAACAGGGATTTCTTATTTCTGGTATATTTTATTTGATGCATGCACACCAGGTGCGTCATTTAAACTTGTTTACAGAATGCTTTGAAAAAACATTATCGGTTATTGAAGGTGAATTAAGTAAAGGCAACTTACCAGAAAACGAGGTTGACGGATTTCAACATGGATTCACCCGGCTGGCGTAAAAACTATTCTAACGATAAAAACGATAAAGATGATCTTTTATATCCTCAAAGTACCCATGGCAAACAACGATCAACTCAGCTTTCTGGACTGGCTGGTCATACTGTCGTATATCGCCGGCATGCTGTTTATCGGCTGGTTTTATTCCAGGAGAAATAAAACAAAGGATGATTATTTGTTGGGAGGAAGGAAAATGAATCCAATAGCAATCGGAATTTCCTTATTCGCCACCCTGATGAGTACACTCAGCTATCTGACCTACCCTGGAGAAACTATCTTGCACGGCCCTATCATCTTAGCGGGTGTTCTCTCTTTTCCACTCGTCTATTACATAGTCGGCTGGTGGTTGATACCCCGTTTCATGAAAATGAAGGTTACCAGCGCTTATGAAATCCTGGAAAAAAAATTGGGACTCAGTGTAAGGATGCTGGCTATTTTTATGTTCCTTTCTTTACGGTTATTATGGATGGCAACCATCATCTACGTTACCGTGGATGTGGCACTACATTCGGTACTCCAGTTCGACCGGGCTTATGTACCCTATATCGGCGCTTTCTTAACAGTAATCACCATTTTCTATACTTCTATGGGCGGATTGAAAGCCGTAGTGGTAACAGATGTAACACAGACGTTTATTTTTCTGGGTGGAGCATTGTTCAGTATTATCGTAGTCAGTTATCAATTAGGATCTTTTTCGGCGATTTTTCCCTCATCCTGGCCAGAGCATTGGGATACGCTTCGCCTGGGGTTTGACCCTTTAGAACGAACAACACTTGGAAACGCTATCCTGGTATCGTTTTCCTGGTATGTTTGTACATCCGGGTCTGATCAGTTGGCCGTACAACGATACCTTTCAACAACTGATATTAAGGCTGCACGACGTTCATTTGGTGTGTCTTTATATTCTAATATCATTGCGTATATTCTGCTTGGACTGGTTGGACTATCTGTGCTCGCCTATTTCACACAACATCCCGAGTTTCTGGATACAGGAAAGAGTCTGACAGAACAAGCCGACAACCTCTTTCCAAGGTTTATTATGATAGGGCTCCCGTCAGGATTATCGGGACTCGTGATCGCCGGTCTGCTGGCTGCCGCTATGTCAAGCTTATCGGCCGGATTGAACAGTGTTTCTTCAGTGATATCCGAAGACATTATAAAAAGATTTCGAAGAAAGGAGAAGTCGTCAAAAGACCAGCTAAGGCAAATAAAAAATCTTTCCTATTTCACCGGAGCAATCGTGTTAGGACTCAGTTTTTTCGTACAGGAAGTACCCGGCAATCTGTTAGATATATTAATGAGGGTCGTCAATCTTTTTGTAGCGCCCCTGTTTGTCCTCTTCTTTATGGCCTTATTTATTCCTTTTTCTACGGGTAGAGCCACCTTCCGGGCCGGCATTATTGCTATCGCTACGGCCATAGCAGTCGCTTTCTGGGGAATATTTGGTATAACCGTCCTATGGATTATGCCGGTGTCCTTTGTTACGGGCGCTTTATCCGGTGTATTATTAAGCCTGCTGGACAGGGCTATTCTTCAAAAGAGCTGACAAAAATATGCATTCATTTATAACGTAATTTTATACGCCCCATTCAACAGAAAAACAATAATAAAGTAAGTGCTATGAGTCAAATGCGCAGAAGCAGAGTGCTTCAATCATTACGAAACGGTAATAACGTAACCAGTATAAAAATAAATCTTGCGGATCCGAGAGCCACCGAAATAGCTGCCCTGGCAGGATTCGATTGTATATGGGTAGACCAGGAGCATGTCAGCCAGGACTGGTCGGCATTGGAAGCTTCTATATGGGCAACGAAAGCTCGTGACAAGGATATTCTTGTTCGGGTTCCCCGCGGAGCTTATAATAATTACGTTAAACCTCTGGAGCTTGACGCTACGGGTATTATGGTTCCGCATATCATGAGCCTGGCAGATGCTAAACAAATTGTGCACCACACCCGTTTCCACCCCGTTGGCAGAAGAGCCATTGATGGGGGAAATGCAGACGGAGCTTATACCGGCCTCGATTTCGAACAAT
>JACFNM010000373.1 GCA_019454915.1 Chitinophagaceae bacterium | reverse complement strand
CTTGTTGGGTAAATATGCAAATGCACTGGCTGGTATTGATACCGGTGATGGTAATAGGTTTAAATTTAAATTTTTTGAATTACCAAATTTACCTGCTGATTGGATAGTTCAACTTAATTCCTTTGAAGAAACTAAAGAGTTTTCAGGACGGGAACATATTTTATACTGGCAAAATGGTAAGGGAGAATTGTTGAACGTACCAGGGGCAAGTATTAGGAATATAAAATATTGGAATATTAAAGGTATTTATGTAGTAAGGATGGCAAAAAACCCTTCCACCTTGTCAATTGGTGAGGCTTGGGATAGAAATGGTGCGATGCTCATTCCTTATAAAGAGGAGCAACTTTTACCAATATGGGAATATTCCAAAAGTGAAGAATTTCGTGAAAATCTACGAAAGCTAAATCAGAAGCTGAGTATATCGGAGGCTACATTTCCACGAATCAATTTTGATTACGAATACTGGCAAAAAGTCGCTACCGAAAAATATCCCAACGGTTTACCCCAGCCCTACAGTGATGATCCTACGCAATGGTTGTTTCATGGTCATCCGATAAAAACGGGAAATCCTTTGCAGGTTGCTGTAGTCCGGTTATTGGGCTACCGTTGGCCGGCCGAGCATGATGAAGAGATGGAATTGGCCGCGGAGGCAAGAACACTTATTGCGGCTGTTAAAGCCTTCGACCATTTAAGCGATGAGGATGGTATTTTTTGCATTCCCTCTGTTAATGCCGAACAAGCAGGAGCCGATCGGCTGCGCGATTATCTGTACGAAGTTTTTAAAGATGAATGGAACAGCCACACCATTACTCAACTTTTGCAAAAGGAAGATACCAAGAAAGCAAACCTTGAAGCCTGGCTAAGAGATGAGTTTTTCGTTCAGCATTGCAAATTGTTTAAAAATCGGCCCTTTATCTGGCATATTTGGGATGGTCGTAAAGACGGTTTTTCAGTCTTGGTCAATTATCACAGACTCACCAAAGACAATCTCTCCAAGCTTATCTACACCTACCTTGGCGATTGGATCCGCATGTGCGAAGCCAAAATAAAAGCGGACGAAAGTGGGGCGGAAGGCTTGCTTAGCGCAGCACTTAAGCTCAAAGAAAAGTTAGAAGCCATTTTAGCAGGCGAAGTGCCTTATGATATCTTTGTCCGTTGGAAACCCATAGATCAACAACCCATCGGTTGGGATCCGGATTTGAATGATGGCGTCAGGTTGAACATCCGGCCATTTATGGAAGCTGATGTGCTGCGTAAAAAACCCAACATCAAATGGGGTACAGACCGGGGTAAAAATCCACCAAACAAAGACAAAGAAAAGTTTCCACCACAATACTTCAGTGAGATAAGGAACAATGACAAACACATCAGTCTGGAAGAAAAGAGAAAAGCAAGAGAAAAATTGAAAACTTTGCCATCATGATTACAAAAGAAGAACTGGAACAATTACTCCCGAAATTGGAGCAGGACCGGATAGAAAAAACCACTTCTGTCAACGATGCACAAAAATTCGGGGAGGCGATTTGTGCTTTTGCAAATGACCTTGCCAATCATAAACTACCGGGTTACCTGATTGTCGGCGCCTATGATGATGGCCGAAAAGCCGGGATGAAAATTACCGAGCAAAATCTCCAAACCTTATTGAGTTTCAGAACAGATGGTAGAATTGTTCCTCCGCCAAGCATGGTGGTTTCTAAATTTGAATTTTTTGATGGGGAATTAGCTGTTGTGGAGGTGCAACCTCACTTCTTGCCACCGGTAAGATTTAACGGTCGCGTATATATCCGCGCGGGAGCCAGAAGGGGCATAGCCAACGAAGCAGACGAACGGTTGCTGACGGAGAAGCGCACAGCCTTTGCCCGCACTTTTGATGTAACGCCTTGTAAGGGAAGCACCTTAGAAGACATAAGTATTGAGCTATTTAAATTGCGCTATTTACCCTCTGCCATCGCCAGTGATATCTTAGCCGAAAACCATAGAGATTTAAAGGAACAATTAGCTTCTTTGAAATTTTATGATTTAAAAGAAGATTGTCCTACCTATGCCGGTATTCTAATGTTCGGCACCAACCCCAGATTTTATATTCCCGGCGCCTATGTCCAGTACGTTCGTTTTAAAGGTGATGATGAGGCCAGTGATTTTGATTATGAGTTTCGTTTTGAGGGTGATTTGACCACGCAATTAGGTCAGATGGAGGAATTCATAAGAGCAAATATTGTAAAGACGGTACTTCCTGAATTGGGCGGAGAATATGTGTCTGTTTATCCACTACGGGCATTGAAAGAGTTGTTGTTTAATGCAGTTATCCATAAAGATTACCAATCCAATGCCCCCATTAAGTTTTATGAGTTTTCAGACCGGATCGAAATATCCAATGCGGGTGGCCTCTATGGAAAGGCAAGGCCCGAAAATTTCCCCAATGAAAATGATTATAGGAATCCGGCTTTGTCTGAGGCTGTAAAAAACCTGGGATATGTAAATGGTTTTAATATTGGTGTAAAAGCGGCAATGGCGGCGCTGAAAAAGAATGGTAGTCCGGAGGCTGAATTTATCAAAGACCAGCCCGCATCTTTCTTGGTCAAAATTTTTAAAAGATGATGAAATGGAGAAAATAATATTCTTTAACAATAAGGGTGGTGTGGGAAAAACGACCCTGGTTTATCACTTTACTTATATGATGGCTGAGCTTGGGTACAGGTGCCTTGCCGTAGATTTAGATCCACAGGCCAATCTGAGTTCAATGTTTCTCACCGAAGAACAATTAGAACGTATATACGGAAAGGAAAAGGATAGGGAGACGCTGATCTCAGGTATTAAGCCCCTTGATCGCGGGATTGGTGATATTGCGGAAGTCAAAATTCACAAAATTGGTACTAATATCGGATTATTGGCCGGCGACCTGGACTTGTCTCTTTTTGAAGATAAGCTCAGTGCAAATTGGAGTAAGTGCATAGATGGAGACGAAGCTGCTTTTAGGATTGTATCGGCTTTTCATAGAATTATTCAGTCGGCTTCTGAGCGTTTTGGCGCCGATTATTGTATCATTGACGTGGGGCCCAACTTCGGTGCTATTAACAGGGCTACTTTGATTTCTGCTGATTATGTGGTGGTGCCGATGGCGGCCGATTTATTTTCCTTGCAGGGTTTGAAAAACTTAGGTACACGTTTCAAAATCTGGAAAAAAGAATGGGCTGATAGGTTGGCAAGGAGTTGTGTGCCCGATTTGTCGCTACCCAAAAGCGAAATAAAACCTTTGGGGTATGTGGTGATGCAGCACGGTATCAAAGAAAAAAGGCCGGTTTTGTCTTATTTAAAGTGGGCCAACAGAATACCTTCCTATTTTAAAAAATATGTTCTGGATAAACCAGAAGAAGCAGTTACGAAAGTCGAAAACGATATTAACTGCCTGGCTCTCTTAAAACACTATCATAGTCTGATACCCATGGCGATGGAGGTCCGGAAGCCCATTTTTTTATTAAAGCCGGCGGATGGCGCAATAGGCGCACATTTTCAGGCAGTTCAAAGAGCTTACGAAGATTTTAAATTGCTATCACAAAAAATAGTAGGGAAGATTCATGAGGTATAGCATTTTTGATAAACTGATAGAAGCGTTGGACAGAGCCAAAGACCACAATAGCCATCTAATGGTGAAGCCAGAAGTGATCTTATGGCCCGACCCGGAGAAGCAGTGGGTAGGGATAATAGATATACTGCAGAACCAGATGCCTCAGTTATTGGTTTATGGCGATTATCAATCTGCAAAAAGACAAGGTCCGGCTATCTGGATCAAATGCATGATAGCAAGGGCTTTACCCGGTGCAAATTGGAATGAGGATGCTGTTCCGATTATTTATTTGCCCGGTATATCAAAGACCAGCCTGCGAGATGTAGAAAGCGCTGTATTCAACTTTCAGCCGCTATTGGAATATCAATATACGGGTACATTGTTCTTGCAAGAAAATGGCCGGGAGTGGAGTATATTGGC
>JACFNM010000372.1:3076-3992 GCA_019454915.1 Chitinophagaceae bacterium | reverse complement strand
AACCAAGACTTTCAAAGAACTATCAGCCGATGCGGCTTAAATTAATTATTCTATTGATTTATTATATTGATGACATTAGAAAGAGGATAGTTATTGTTTCTATTTACCATTATAAAAGGGACCCTAAACGGAAGTATCAGTCTGGGCTTTAGCACGGGCTCATAAAGAGCTTAAAGTGCGAACTGGCTTTTAATAACACCGGCTTGTCAATTCAATCGTCCTCTCCTTCCTCCAAATCTTCGTGTTGGTCGCCACCGAGGCTATAATAGTTGTTCTCTTCATCTTCAGCGCCAATTGCTTCATTTTTATCGTCTAATTCGGAACCCGGAATATCAAGATCCGGGCCGGAAGTTGAGGCGGAAGCTTCTTCTTTCAGAGGCTCTTTCTTTTCGGTTTCATAGATGTCCTCTTTTTTAGGATAGTGCGGATAGCCGGGAAATTTTTTGTCTTCGGAATTCGAAGCAGATTTATCGTTCTGCGTGTCCATAATTGTTAAATTTAAATTCGATAATGAAATCCTATACAAATTTCCTGAAATTTTTTGATACGAAAATGTTAGCGTGTCTTTAAATCCCTTTCATTGTCTGTTACTACAAAAAATTGGGGATTCCGCAGACTATAATGTGAGAGTGTGGAAAATGAAAGCGGTCAGCACCGACGAAAGGAAGGTCAGACCGCAGCGACGGTAGCACTCACTCTTTTGCGATTTTTCTAGAAACATTCTCTCTGCGCCAAGCAGCGATATCTGCGGGAAAGAAAGGCTCCCGCAGATCGCGCAGATAAACGCTGATGTGTATATGGACCCGCCGTCTGACCTGCGGTACTGACGGCTATCACAGAAGTCATATTTCTCCGCGGAAACCATCTCTATGATATTGGAGGAAACACACTTCTATTTTGTTTATGAAAATTAGTA
>JACFNM010000372.1:0-3066 GCA_019454915.1 Chitinophagaceae bacterium | reverse complement strand
GTTGAGGCGGAATCTTCTTCTTTCAGGGGCTCTTTCTTATCGATCTCGTAATGTACATTTTCAATGCCCAGCTGTTTTCATCTCCTGGTGGAAAGCCTTGCGATAAGATTCACCCTCTTCGTTATAATGGGTAATCCCTTCCCGTTCGGAAATGCGACTAAATTTGGCATACGTCCCATCATACCGTGAGGTAACCGGCGACTGCATACACTTCAGGTATAAAATGGGTAAGCCCGCCAGTTCAACCCGCTGGAGAATCTCCTCGTTGTCGGCTACGCTTTCTGCTTCTGCAAAAATGTATTCTGCCCGTTTGATAAAGTCCTCAGAGTATATTTCATCGTCCGGCTTAATGCCATAAGGAAAATGCACATCCGGCTTTACGAGGCTTTGCAGTAAATCGAAGTAACGCCGGATGACTGATCCCGCCCGGCCATAGTAGCCGGACAGGAAGTCGTTCACCACTTCATCGGTATTAGCATCCAGGTTCCACAATATTTTGGAAATAAGATAAGAGCGCAATTCGGCAAACTCCCCTCCCCGGCTTTGATAAGCTGCCTGTTCCATAATGCCAATGGCTTTATTTTGCTGGAATGTGTTGATTTTGGACTGCAGGGTCGCAAAATTAGGTAGCGGTAATAAATAGTGATTGAAGTTTACCACATAATCCCAAATATACAAGTGCGGTGAAATGGACGACCATTCTTCCAGGTCTGTTAAAAAAGACTGATTGGCCGAACAATGAAAATCGTGAGCCACACAACATTCAATGCTGCATAACCGCACCACCACATTATTACGCGGCACGATATCCCTAGGAGCGGAACGCGTGTATTGGTAAGCCAGGGTCCCAATAAACTTATCGGGAAACTCCTGCGCTACAGCATCCGCTACCTGGTTAACAAACCAGATGATGATCCCCGATTCTCCGCCATATCGTTTTACGATTGCCTGGCAGTTATCGCACTGGCAGGGATTTGTCCAGTCATTCTGGCTCACGTCATAGATCAGGTATTCGGGGCTTTCACGCATCCGTTCCTTTATTCTTTCCGTAATGATCCGCAGCACATTGGGATTTGACAGACACAATTGCGCCCGCTCAAAAATGCGTTTCCCGTCAATCAGACTATAATATTCCGGGTGCTTTTTATAAAACTCATCAGGCGGCATAAGGGGAAAGAAAGTATGAACGGCCCAATAGGCTTCAACGCCACCCGGCTGTTTACGGTATGACATCGCTCCGTTCACCCGGTTCCTCGCTGCCCATACCGGTTCAAAAGCCTCGTAATAAAAATCATTCCTTACTCTTACGCCAGGCTTTTCTGTATGGTCGAGCCAGCTAAACGTAAATTCATTGCGTTTGGGGATCACGGAAACCCGTGGCGTGTACCAACGGCATCCTAATTCACGCTCTAAAAAAGAAAATACCCCATACATAGTCCCACGTTGTCTGCCGCCGTATATATAAATATTGTTTCCCGAATTAAAATACCGGAATGATTCGTCATTGATATCCGGTTCTTTTTCCCCAACGATAGAAGATCCGGGGTAGCCGATTACAATATTTGGGGCCGCCTTGGTCTTATCCGGTTCGACAATGGGTAGATCTGCTCCACCCGCGTCTTTCAACCAATGCTGAAGTTCTTCCGCCGCCCACTTTTCTGATGCTGATGCGCCGGGGGAAAGAACGATGTGGTAATCGCTTCTTCGATTTTTAAACAAAGAATATTCAACCCGTTTACCCGAAACAAATTCAATTTCCCTTGATAGCATTTCTCCCGACCTGAGTTGAAGCGATAATTCGGCAATAAGCGGTCTGTAATCTCCTTCTGGCAAATCAAGCGAGCCATTGAATTCTTTTTCTCTTTTTTCATCGAGCACCACCTTCCCCTGCTTATCGCGAACAGTTACCCGCACCTGCTTAAGCAGCCGGGATAACACTTCAGGCGAAAAATCAGAAACCAATCTGCTGTCCCCTTCTGCTGCTGTATTGATCTTAAAAAAGCTTCCTCTCTGCAATGCTTCCGCAGCAGAGAATTCATGAAATCTGAAACAGAATCCCCACATATTGCCCCGCTGCTCTACTTTCAGTAATATGGTATTCTTTCCTTTTTTCAGAATAACCGGAATAAGATCGGAATCGGGCTTCACCCCCCTGGGCGGCTGGTAGTCCCACTCACGCACACCGTTTATCCACAAGCTACCGCCGTCATTGGTTCCTAATGCGGCAAGCCAAACACCTTCTTCCGGACAATCTACTGCCGAATAGGCATAAGCTGCCGTCGGAGATATCCTGGACACATTCGCTACCAGGTCAATAACCGAATCGGGGGTATTTATATATTTCCATCTGAGGGTTTTTCCTTTCAATCTTACCGCATCGCCTGCCTTGACCTTCAGGTTGGCTTCCCCTCCTGACTTCACAAGATAATCGTTCTCAAATCCGGGGTAGTGTTGCAAAGTTTGTTCCGGCGAGATATGTTCCTGCAGCGGGATGGGGCCGCATATCAACCATGAATTGAACCACTGGCCTGGGATTAATTTGTTAACGGGTTCCTGGGCTAATATTCCCGACCATATAGAGACCAATAAACTCAATAATAAAATCCTTCTGTTCATAAAAGTATCATTTATATCAAAGAGGTTGTAAACTAAAAAAATAATTCCACTATTGATGTAAAATGGGACAGGTATTTCACGATTCGAAGTCCTCGGGCGCTATTGTGTGAAAACAAGCAATCTTCAACCGGGTATTATGCGCCGATGGAACGGTATCCTTTGGGTTATTCACCTATGAGTTGTGAGACGTCAAATTAAATCTGCTCCATAGTTTAATCATAAATTGATATCTTGTCTATCCATGGAGAGGAGAGTGTTGGACAATCATAGAGATCTTTTTCTGTTATTTTCGTAAAATCATAATGTTGCATGATGACCGGTATTTTTAGATTTCGATTTAGCTTTCCATATTTCTTACGTAAGCAAACGGGGTTTATGATTATTTTATGCTTACTGGCGTTTACGGTAAGCGGACAACAAATAAAAGGACGGGATCAGTCCTCTCAAAAT
>JACFNM010000371.1 GCA_019454915.1 Chitinophagaceae bacterium | reverse complement strand
GAAGCGGACCTGGACGAGCCTGAAAACCGGGTGGTGGTAACTGATCGGGAATTAAACAGTTACCGGGTTCCTGACCTCTCCCAGCACATTCAACACTACCGGCTGTTTGTCCATAGCAACTACAGAATCGGTGGAGGTGATCTGGACGTTTTGGTGGCAAAACAACAAAACAGCCGTCGCGAATACAATCACCCTACCCGGTCTGAACAAGCCGGGATGTACGTTAGATTGAATACCCTGAACTATGGTATCCGGTACAATGCGCCCCAGTTCTCAAATTTGGAGGTGACGGTTGGTGTAAACGGTATGGCTCAGCATAACAAAAATTTGGACGCCACGGATTTTCCAATTCCCAATTATCAATTATTCGACTTTGGCGCTTATGTATATGGCAAGTGGAAAAAAGAGAAATGGACGATAAGCGGAGGAGTCAGGTACGACCTGAGAAATGAAAACTGGGATGATTTTTACACCGGTGAAGATCCGGTAACGGGCTTTATTCATCAGGTACAAAAGGAATCACCCGACGCAAATCTTCCCTTTCCTGCCTTTCAGAAGGTTTTTCATGATGCCAGCGGAAGTGTGGGCGCTACTTACAGGATCACTCCGAAGATCAGTTTGAAAGCTAATATCGGGCGGGCTTTCCGCGCTCCTAATATATCCGAGCTGGCCAGCAACGGACTCGATCCGGGGGCGCATATTATTTATCTCGGCGACAGAACTTTCGAACCCGAGATTTCGTTGCAGGAAGATATCGGCGCCATTGCGCACTTCAGAAACTGGTCCGCAGATATCAGTGTGTTTAACAACAACGTGGAAAACTACATTTACCTGGATGCGGTACCCGGCGCGGATGGCAATCCTTTGGTGGATAACCAGGGAAACCGGACTTATCAGTACCGGCAGACCCCGGCTCAATTATACGGTGGCGAACTGTGGTTATCCATTCATCCGGAGAGCATAAAGGGATTGAGGTTTGACAACAGTATTTCTATGGTGTACGGGTTTAACCGCTCAGCGGAATTCAAGAACCGTGGATCGGATGGGGCGTATTTACCCCTGATTCCGCCGGCGGGATGGAGGAGCAATTTGTTATTCACCATCACCCTTCAACGCAGTTGGATCAACAACATCGAACCGAGAGTGGGGATGGAATATGCAGCCGCGCAGGACAAATTTTTCGGGTTGAATAATACGGAAACGCGCACGCCGTCTTACACGCTTTTTAGTACAGGTCTTTCAGCGGATATTGTCTATTCGCAATCTAACACCTTACAACTATTGTTTCAGGTCAATAATCTTTTCAATCGAGCCTATCAATCGCACCTGAGTCGCTTAAAGTACTTTGAAGACTATGCCAATGGAAATGGGATTTACAGTATGGGCAGGAATATGACGTTTAAGTTGATGTTTGGGTTTTAGAAGATTGCTGTTCGGTAGGGGAGGATATTGGGGCGCCGAAAGAACCCCCGCACCCCGTTCCCATATCTTTCCCATTTCCCGTGCTATCTTTACCGCCATGAAGATATTGATTGTAGAAGATGAAAAGGAGCTTCGTAAGACGCTGGCTCATTCACTGCAGAAAGAGCAATTTGTGGTGGAAACGGCTGATGACTACGCCGGTGCTTCTGACAAAATAGCCGTTTACGATTATGATTGTATACTCCTGGATATTATGCTACCCGATGGCAGCGGGTTAGCGTTGCTGAAAGAACTGAAGGATTCCGGTAAGTCGGGCAACGTCATCATTATCTCCGCGAAAAACTCATTAGATGATAAGCTCTCGGGGCTGGACTTGGGTGCTGATGATTATCTGACCAAACCTTTCCATATTGCCGAACTCAACGCAAGGATAAAAGCGGTTTTGCGACGCAAAATATTAGATGGGAAAAGCACTTTAACGGTAGGGAATCTTTCCCTGCTGATCAACGAACGGAAACTACGGGTAAATGAGAAGGAAGTACCGCTGAACCGGAAGGAGTTCGATGTGTTGAATTACTTTTTATTTAATAAAGACCGGTTGGTGACCAAAACGGCTCTCGCAGAACATGTGTGGGGTGATAATATTGACCAGTCCAGCAACTTCGATTTTATATATTATCAGATTAAGAACCTTCGAAAGAAATTAGAATCAGCCGGCGCCGACGTGGAAATAGAAGCCGTTTACGGTGTTGGCTATAGACTGAAAGAGACATGAAGCTTCTCAATCAATCCATCGGAATCATTGCTGTGTTTGTGTTGGGCATCATCGGCCTTTGGGCAGTTATTTTCTATTATAGCATGATTGGTGAGATAAAGGAAAGCGTGGACGAAGGATTGAGTAATTATAAGCGACAGATTATATACCGGGCACACCAGGATACCGCTTTGCTGAAGCAGGTAAACTTTAATGAAGGATTTTACGCTATCCGGCAGATATCCCAAAATCAGGCGCTGGCGATGAGAGATATCTACAAGGATACGCTTATCTACATCCGGAAGGGCAATGATGACACTCCGGAGGCGGAGCCTTTCCGGATGCTGACGACCGCCTTCGAAGATGATGGTTTGTTTTTCGAATTGCGGGTAATCAATTCTATGGTAGAGCGGGTAGACCTGATTAATCAACTTTTTAGAACGACTATCTGGCTCTATATGGTGCTGATCGTCAGTATACTGTTTATCAACAATTTTGTTTTGCGCCGGGTATGGAGACCCTTCTATCATTTTCTGGGACAGTTGAAAAATTTTCGCCTGGGCAGGAGCGATAGCTTTCCGACCGTGAAAACGAAGACCAGGGAATTTATTGATCTGCAGGACGCTACTCATACGCTTTTACGCCATAATACGGCCAGTTTTGAACAGCAGAAGCAATTTATCGGAAATGCTGCGCATGAATTACAGACTCCACTGGCCATAGCGCTCAATAAGCTGGAACTGTTGCTGGAGAAGGGCGGGTTGGAAGACGGGCAGGTGGAAGACATCGGTGACACCATGGCCGTTATTGAGCGATTGATACGACTGAATAAGTCGCTGCTGCTGCTAACCAAAATTGAAAACCACCAGTTCCTGGAGAGGCAAATCGTTTCTTTCAACCAAATCGTAAGCAACGGGGTACAGGAATTGGAAGAAATGGCCGCTTTCCGGGGTATCCGCTTTTCTATACGGGGTTCTGCCGCATTATCTGCCGAAATGGATCCATCTCTGGCCGAGATTTTTGTTTTCAATCTTCTTCGAAATGCCGTATTCTATAGTAAAGATCAGGCGTTCATAACCGTAAACATCAGGAAGAAAGAAATTCAGTTTATTAATGACGGAGAGAAGTCGTTAGACGCTACGACCATTTTTAACCGGTTTCAGAAACCCAGCCGCGATTCCGGTGGTTCGGGGCTGGGCTTGTCTATTGTCAAAGCGATAGCTGATCTGTACGACTTTGATATTTCCTATTCTTTTCAGCATGGACAACATTATTTTGTGGTAAGGGTTAGGTGAATGTTTACCGGTTGCAGAGACATGTAGGTTCTGCGTGGCTTCCCAAAAATGTGGTCCGGTTTTGATATTCCCAATTCTTTCCAGATTTCTGTCCTTTTATTGCTCATTTCAAAATTAAACTTCTAAATAGGAAAAATATTTCTCACACGTATTAATAATTTTAATGGAATCAATTGTTGAAGTAATTAGCCATCTCACTGACCCGGACTGGATCATGCAGAGTGGCGGACTCTATCTTGTATTGCTGATATTGTTTGTAGAGACAGGTCTCTTTTTCGGTTTCTTTTTACCGGGCGATCCACTGCTGTTTATATCGGGAATGATTATTGCCGGAGCCGATCAGTTGGGGCATCCTTTTGCAAGCAGTCTTTCGAATCTTATATTCTGGGAGTTTCTTTTTATCATGAGTGCGGTTACCGGCAATTTTGTGGGTTACTGGTTTGGTAATAAATTTGGTCATCTGTTCGCGAACCCTAAGAGACGGGGATGGTTTTTCAAACAAAGCCATATCCAGGCCGCGAATGACTTCTATAAAAA
>JACFNM010000370.1 GCA_019454915.1 Chitinophagaceae bacterium | reverse complement strand
AGCCGGTTCCGACCCCGCAGACCAAGCCTTACGGCTGTTCGGTCAAATATTAGCCGTTCCAGCAGGAGGCGGACGGACGGGGACTGCGTCGGCCGGCTCAGGCGAGGCTTCGCAGGAAGCGGCGGAAAAATTCAGTGAGTTGAATCCCGAAGTCCGGGTAATGGTTATCAAAGGTCCATTAAAAAATTGGATGTCACAGGCAAAATCCCGGGCGGATTTATTCTTCAGTGGTTCAGAACATATGATGAGTGATTTCGTATATGTTTTTCAGGATGAGTTGTTGCCCGGAACCATCTATCCTCTTTATTTTCGGAAGTCGGGATTTATCGTCAGAAAAGGTAATCCCAAGCATATTGTTGACCTCCTGGATTTGCAAAGACCCGATGTCAATATCATGGTGGTTAATGGTGCCGGGCTTACGGGTATGTGGGAAGATATGGTTGGTAAATCGGGTGACATGAAAGCATTCAGAAAGGTGAGGTCAAACATTATCGTATTTGCGGATAATAGCGGATTGGCGGAAAAGTATTGGAAGGAAAACAGTTCGGTGGACGTTTGGATCACCTGGAATATCTGGCAGATTCCCAATGCCGATATTGCCGACTTCGTTCCGTTGGATGAAGATTATACTATTTACCGCGATTGTGGCATCGCCTTAAGCCGTAAGGGTTCTGAAAATCCAAACGCAAAACTGTTCTATCAGTTTCTACGTTCAGAAGAGGTAAAGGAGATTTTTTATAAATGGGGATGGGAATAGCCTAAGAAGTATTGTGTGCCTTATTTTCTCTCCCTCATCGCAATATTTTCTCTGTAGAAATACTGCGTAGGTTCCTTTTTCATTTCGCTTCATCTACTATTGCCAGGGCTATACCATCGTGGTTCTTATTTCCCACGTTCTGAATAATGGTAGCGGTAATACCGTTGGTATTCGCCATCACGTTGATTAACCGCTGTACGCCGATGACCTCACTATCTTTTGTATTCTTATCCAGAATATGTCCTTCTCTGACCACATTGTCTGCTATAATCAACGTACCTGGCTTTGATAGTTTAAGCGACCATTCAAAATATTCGGCATAAGGTTCTTTGTCTGCATCTATAAAAATAACATCAAAAGGACCAGCGCCTTCTTCCACGAGTTTGGGTAAGGTATCCAGCGCCTTACCTAACCGAATGGTAATTTTATCCTGTAATCCGGCCTCCCGGAAGTTTGCCAGGGCTACATCGGCATGATGTTGATCCAGTTCGAGGGAGATCAATTGTCCGCCCGGTTGTAAAGCCCTCGCCATCCAAATGGTGCTGTAACCGCCCAAGGTTCCTATTTCCAGTATTTTCTTTGGGTTACAAAGACGGGTGAGTATATGGAGGAATTTTCCCTGGTTTTCAGATACACTGATTAACGGAAGTTTTCCATCAATGATAGATTGTTTCGTTTTTAGCAGGGCGGCATCTTCTTTCACGAAAGCGTTATTGAGAAATTGCTCTACCTCGTTAAAAATATCGTTTGGCATAATCAATAGAATTTTGAAGTCTAAAGTTAAATACTAATCCCGTCTTTTACTGAGCGGAGGGCATGTCAAAAGCAAGGCTGTTCATTCTTTAGCCAATTTTGTCGCTAACGTTTGAAAATGCTCATCCTTTCCTCCGCTTTTTTTTGTATTGTTTTTCCAGGTCAATAATTTCTACTTTCCTGAATTCCACCGGATGGCTTTCACTTTGCAGAGAAATATATCCACTGCTTAATAATTGTCCGTCTTTTTTTACTGCCGGGTCGTAATTGTTAACAGCACCGCCACCTATCTGGGGTTTTTCATATACCAGTACCGTATCCCCATTAACAATGTGTTTGATGACGGAATCTCCCAATACCAGCACTTCCGCTCTCACCCATTCTTCGTTTCTAAATGTCTTTGATTTTGAGTTGATGCAATGCGGCGTGAACAATTTCCCGTCCATCACAACATTGGTTCCCGGCGTACAAAGATTGCAGGTGCTCCTTTCTCCCGTGGCATCGCCACCCAATAGCTGATCCTCTATAGATATGGGAAAATCCTGATCCTTCAGCATGGTAGACGGCGGCTGGCAGTGAAGCATGATACCACTGTTTTTATAAGCCCAGCCTTCTCCGCCGGCAACCTGGTTTCCTACGAAGCGATATTCCACTGCGAGTAAATAATACGAATAGGGCTTTTTATAAAAGATATGTCCGTATTGTTCATCAAAGTTGGTGTACTGATCGTATGAAACGACCATCTTGCCATCTTCTACCCGGAAGGTGTTGCCATAGTTCTCATTCAACTCGTGTCCTTTGATTTTAACGGTCCAGCCTTTCAGATTCTTACCGTTAAAAAGTTGCTTCCATTTTCTTTTTTCCTGTGCGTAGGTGAAGGTAACGGTCAGTAGTAATAATAGTGTTAGTGAATGCTTCATGAATGCAAGTTAGTAAAAAGCCGGTTAGCAGGAATAAGCTGTTTGGGGATATCGGGCCCCTCATAGAAGGTCTCAAGTCCAAATCCTCCTATGCCATTGAAAAGCTCCACTTTAATCTTGTGCATGCCTTCATCCAGCGCGATGCTTCCGGACCGTTCTCTTATTCCGTGATCCCCGTCGTTGTCTACCACAAGCTGGTTATTGATGTATAACTTACTACCATCGTCCGATTGCGTAAAAAAGCGGTACTTCCCCGGGTGGTTAATTTGCAGATATCCTTCGTAGACGAGTCCAAAAGTTGTATTGCCTTTTTCGAGGAGCGGAAGAACGGTACTTTCATCTGTTGTGATTTCATAGCTCTTCCATTTTTTTGAGGGCTTTAAGTTGTCGAAAGCAGGAAGCTTTTTCCAGTCCTTACCCGTGAAATAAGAGACGTCTACCCCATTGCCCTGGTCGGATGTCAGTATTCGGAAATAAGCCCTGGCAGGCATACTTTCATTGTCTTTCGCGTCGAAGGCTTTTGCGGTGACCACAGCGGTGCTGTCTACGGAAAAGGGTTCCGTATATTCAGGAAAATCTTTTGTGGGTGTTTCTCCATTGAGTGTGTAATGGATGCTGATATTTTCTCCGGACACAGACATTTTTACCGTGGCGGGTTCATGAATGTATAATCCGCCGGCCTGTTTTTCAATATTTTCCCTGGGATAGATAACGGGTGTGGCGAGGCTCTCCTTTCCTTTCCAGAGATTAGCGGGTTCATCAAATCCCTCAAAAGCTGCCTTAACTGGCCTGCCGATCCAGGCATAAGGAGGAGTGAGGTGAAAGGCAAAGGCAATCGTAGCGGCGAGGTCATAAGTGTATACCTGCTGCTGGATGACGTATCCTTTTTTTATATCCTTACCGTGTAAAATCATCGCAATTTCACCCTCTTCAATCGTCGCTCCGCCGTGTCCTTTCCCCCGGCCTCCGTGGTCTGCGGTGATAATAACCAAAGTGCTGCTCTCTATACCGGCTTCTTTGATTCCGGCTAATATCTCACCAATCAGAGAATCCGCTTTGGCAACCGCTGCATAATAGGATGGTGTTCCATGACCGTCGTGATGGCCGGCATGGTCAACATGGTCGAAATGAACGAATCCGAAAGTCGGCTTTTTCGTCTTGATGTAATGGATAAAATCTGCGGCCGTAGAATCTTCAGAGGGGAAAGTCTTATCATAGTTCACTGCATTTTTTTCAAAAAGACGTCCAAAACCGCTCCAGTTATATACCGCCCCTATTTCCGCGTCGGGCTTTTGCTGCCGCAGAACACTAAAGATGGACGGGAATATTCCTTCTTCACCGGCAACGATGGGCGGAAGTGTGTGGTCATCCCTTTCCCAGTCATTATTGATGATACCATGTTGCTCAGGACCTGCACCCATGATCATAGATGCCCAGTTCTGGCTGCTGGCAGTGGTTAATACTGTCCGTACGTTCCATTTAACCGCCCCGTCTGCTATCATTTGATCCATTACCGGCGTAACGGCATTGCGTATACCGTCCGGACTCATTCCATCCACCCCAATGACAATTACGTGTTCAATACCCGAAGG
>JACFNM010000369.1 GCA_019454915.1 Chitinophagaceae bacterium | reverse complement strand
ACGAAATAGAGAAAAACGAATTCAACTTGAATATTTCAAGGTATGTAAGCACCTCGTTAGATGAAGAAATAATTGACTTGACAGAAGTAAATAAGAAACTCGCTGACCTTGACAAGGACATAACCAAAGCAAGAGAAACGCATAACAAATTTTTGAAGGAATTGGGGCTTCCACCAATATAATAAGATGAAATGCCACGCTATTTGCAGGCATTCCGCTTATTGTGGGACCAAAGCCCGGTCAACGAGCTTACAAAGCCAACGCAGGGCGGAACGGCTTCTATTGGACATTTGGGCAAGGTTTAACGGCAGTAATTCTAATGAACTTTTGTGCGAGAATCCCCGCCTTCGGCAATATCCAAAACGTTATGCTAAGGAACGGGTATATTTGACGGGTTCTTCAATAGAAGACCTGGGTATATCCGGTATGAACCCGGGATGGGAAGTGCCGGGAACTTTTGATGCGGGGTTTGAATTCAAAGGATTTGATCTGAAATATAGCGCGGTAAGCAACTAATGCCTGCGATACAGTCTGGAAATATTTTAATTGTATATGTATAGGATAATAACTGCTGTTGGATTCATGGTGTTCCTGTGCCCTCATTTGCTATCGGCTCAGAACGATCGCGCCGCATGGGAAGCTTATGTAAATATGAATCATTTTTTGCAGCCCTTCTGGACGGCGGATACGATATACAGTGAAGCTGTTATGCCCATAAAAGATGGCGATCAAAACGCTGAGGGTCGCTTACTGTTTAAAGCAAAGAAAATACTCTCCGTAAAAGATACCTATTTACAGAAGGAATATAAGAAACGCCGCGACTGGAAATATAGAAACGGGAAAATTATACTGACTAAGAAAAGCACTGCTCCCTATTTTACCCGAAATGAACTGGTCTTTGATCAAAAGAAAGAAGGCATTTCTCTGCGGGGAAAAAAGGAAGGAAGTTTTGTGTTATTCAGTGAGAAGGGTTTGCTGCAGTCGAGGCAACTGGCGGTTACTTATATTAAAAAGAAGACCGATGAATGGGAAGGCGCGGTGCCGGCTTATGCTGAAAATTTATTGCCCGGCACGTTGGACAAACTTAAAACCGGTCGGCCCCTGAAAATTGTTTTTTATGGTAACAGTATCGAAACCGGAGCCAATTCCAGCATCACATTAAATCAACCGCCTTATTTACCTACCTGGCCGGAAATGATCGTCTATAATCTGCAGAATCATTATAGTGGGTCTGTTCAGTTTAAAAATGTCTCCAAAGGAGGAATGTCTGCTAAATGGGGATTGGAAAATACTAACCTGCTGGTAAATGCTGAACAACCCGACCTGGTGATTATTGGCTTTGGCATGAATGACGGTACGGGTAAAGTACCGCCTGAGGTTTTTATTGAGCAGATAAAAGGTATGATGCAAACGGTGAGGGCTGCTAATGCGCATTGTGAATTTATTGTCATTGCCACTATGCTGGCCAATCCGGAAGCAATCCATAGCCAGATTCAGCGGGACTATTTAAAACCGGTTACGGCATTAGCCGGTAAAGGAGTGGCTATTGCCGATATGACTTCCGTTCACGGGGAGTTACTCCGGCATAAAGCCTACCAGGATATGACCGGCAATAATATCAATCATCCCAATGACTATCTTGCCCGATGGTATGCCCAGGTCATTGGTGCTTTATTGATACCATAAACAAACGGCGTGGGGCTTGATCCGGAGATTGGATTAGTACGTGCGGCAATGTTGTAGTCATCTTATCAAAGTGGAATTTTTCCCGATCTGTTTTCTTTATCAAAAAAAAATCGTTGGAAGCTCTTTATTCTTTAAATTCGACATTTGCAATAAGCATAGTAATAGTTTCTAAAGACAACCATCATGAAACGAAGATCTGCCATAAGAAATATCATGATTTTTGCAGGGGGTATTTACCTGATGCCTTCCTGTTCGGGCGATCCTAAAAGAGCCTCTATCGAACTGAACCATTTCAATTTATCCGCAGAGCAGGAAGCGCTATTGGCTGAAATAGCGGAAATCCTGATTCCGAAAACGGCGGACGCCCCGGGAGCCAAAGACCTTAATCTTCATTTATTTACCATGAAAATGGTGGATGATTGCCATCCAAAAGAAGATCAAAAAAAATTTACGGCCGCTCTTCGTGTGATGGATAAACAAGGTTTGTTTATTAAGTTGGACGAATCCCAAAAAAAGAAGATGGTTAGTGAATTATTAGAAGATGAAAACGCTCCTGAAGAGTTCCGGATAATGATGAAAATTACTAAGCGCCGGGTGATACAGGGTTTCACCAATTCAAAATACCTGATGACGGATCTGGGTCAGTATGAGTTGGTTCCGGGGCGGTACAATGGTTATTTCCCGGTAGAGAAACTGTCTTAACGAATTTGAAATACGTAGAACGATATGCCACAGTTGAATATTGATAGTGTTAAAGACCGCACATTTGATGCGATTGTGATCGGTTCCGGAATTAGCGGGGGCTGGTCTGCAAAAGAACTTACGGAAAGAGGATTAAAAACATTATTGCTCGAGCGTGGCAGAGATGTAAAGCATATTAAAGATTATCCCACCACCAATAAGCAACCTTATGAATTTGAGCACCGAGGGGAAGTGCCTCTGGAAATAAGAGAGAGAAATCCCATTGTGAGTAAGTGTTATGCATTTCGGGAAGATACGCAGCATTTTTTTGTTAAGGATGAAGAGCATCCCTATGTGCAGGATAAGCCATTCGACTGGATCAGGGGATACCAGGTGGGCGGAAAGTCATTGATATGGGCAAGACATACCCAGCGGTGGAGTGATTTTGATTTTGAGGGACCGGCGCGGGACGGTTTTGCGGTGGATTGGCCGATACGTTATAAAGACCTGGCGCCCTGGTATAGCCACGTGGAGAAATTTGCAGGCATCTCGGGTAACAAGGATGGACTGCCTATGTTGCCCGACGGAGAATTCCTGCCGCCATTTCCTTTTAATGCAGTGGAAGATCATTTCAAGGAGCAATTAAAAGCGCATTACGGAGACCGCTACCTGATTAACGCGCGGATTGCTCATTTAACCAAGCCTAACCCGGTTCATCTCGAACAGGGCCGGGGGCAGTGTCAAAACCGTACTTTATGCCAGCGCGGCTGTCCTTATGGCGGCTACTTCAGCAGCAATGCCTCCACCTTACCCTGGGCGGAAAAGACAGGAAATCTTACACTTCGGCCCTTTTCGGTGGTTCACTCGATTATTTATGATGATCAAAAAGGCAGGGCTACCGGCGTGAAGGTGATAGATGCGAATACCAAAGAGGAGGTAGAATATTATGCAAGGATCATTTTTGTAAATGCTTCAACCGTAAATACAAACCTGATTTTACTCAATTCAAAATCGAATCGTTTTCCGGAAGGTATCGGAAATGATAGCGGTGTGCTGGGAAAATATGTTGCCTTTCACCATTATGGAGGTGATGTAAAAGGGATGTACGAAGGTCCGTTGGATAAATTCAGAACCGATGGTCGGAGTCCCGGCAGCGGGTATATTCCCCGTTTTAGGAATTTGTATCGCCAGGAAACGGGCTTTTTGAGAGGCTATGCAGCCGGGTTTAGCGCCAGCAGAAATTTTTACGGTGATACGGATGCCATCGGCGAACCGTTAAAGGATAATTTGATCCATCGTAAACTGGGACCGTGGCGGGTGAATACGCATATGATGGGTGAAACGATACCTAAGGAAGAAAGCTATATCCGGTTGGATAGTGAGAAGAAAGATGAATGGGGGATTCCATTGGTAAAAATTTCGGTGGAATTTGACGATAATGATAAGAAGATGCTCCAGGATTTTTATGAGCAGTTGAGTGAGATGTATACTAAAGCCGGGTTTAAAGAGGTGGAAACCTGGAAAAGACCCGGAGCGCCGGGCCTGGATATCCATGAAATGGGCGGGGTGAGAATGGGACACGATCCCAAAACATCCATACTAAACAAATGGAATCAAATGCATGCTTGTAAGAACGTGTTTGTAACGGATGGCGCCTGT
>JACFNM010000368.1 GCA_019454915.1 Chitinophagaceae bacterium | reverse complement strand
GTAACCCGATATATCTATATTCAGTTTATCATTCAAAAGCGAACTTCTCACACCTACTTCGTAATTAATACCATGTTCAGCTTTGATATCCTTATTGAAAGTTCCGTCGGGATTTTTTGTTTCTGCCATGGAAGGCGGCGAGAAGCCATAGCTTGCACTGGCATGGATCGCCAATTTTCGGTTAAAGGTCTTTACCAGCGCAATACGCGGCGAAACCGTCGTGGTAAAATTCACCTTGCCCGATGCGTTTTCGTGTTCGGCATTTTGCTGGATTAGGTCAGTAACGTCATAGTTCAGGTTATTGACACTGGCACCTGCCGTCAGAAAGATTTCCTCCGGGAAATCAAAGGAAGCCTGCACGAAGGCAATATTAGACAGCATACCGATTTGGTTATTAGACTGTACTTTTCCGGGCTTTGCATTATCTATATCATAGGTGCCGGCTAAACGGCTTTCATATTGTATTTCATCACCCACCGTCAGTTTAGTCTTGACCACACCCAGGTTTGATGAAAAATTAAAGTGGGTGCGCGCGCCGTATCCTCCAACGGATTGGATCAAAAAGCCGTTATAAAAAATGCTCTGTCCATAGGGGTGTTCCAGCGTTTGAAAGTTGGTGAAAACGCTGGTGGTATTACTGAACCGGTTACTGAATTTATAGAGTTGTGATGCACCCGCAAGGGCAAACGTATGCTTTCTCACTCCCGTATTATTATCTATCGCGTATTGAACCGCTTTACGGGGTTGCGTCATTGCCCATACACTGTCCACGCTGCCGGCAATACCATAGTTGCCGGTGGAATGATTCATTACAAATGAAACCGTCCGTTTGTCGCTTAAGTATAATTTTCCAAACAGATTAACGGCGTCGTTCCTGCTTCCTTCATTTTCGCGGTAACCGGCATAATCTAAGTGTGAATAATTAGCCGTCAGCAACATCTTTTCATTATTCACCTTATAGGTAGTGCTTGATTTAAACAATCCGTACGATCCGAAAGAAGCCGTGGTACCGATATAGTTTTCATCAAACACGGCTTTGTCGTTCCTGAACAGGATGACGCCGCCCATTCCCGCGCCATAAATACTGCCGGCGGGTCCTTTGATCACCTCAATGCTGCCCAATTGGGAAGGCTCTATATTCAATGAATGAGAACCGGAGTTGTCAGGAGATGTCACCGGAATACCTTCCCAATACATTTTCAGATTTCGTACGCCATACGCATCGCGTAAGGCGCTGCCCCGCAGGCTTATCTTATAATCGCCGGGAGCTTCTTCCTCCATTTTCACACCGGGAATGGCATTCAGGGAAGGAAGGATGCTGGTTTCGTTACCCCGCGTTAGTTCGGATTTAGTCAGCACACTGATAGCGCCCGCCGTTTGAAAAAGGCTTCTGTTGCTTTCAAACCCCGTAACCACCACAGCATTGAGTGCATTGACATCGGTCACCAGCCGTATATTGACGTGCTTTGTTTCATCTACTTTTATATACTGGCTCTTATATCCTACATAAGAAATGATAAGTTCTTTTTCAACGGTATTCATCGCAAATACACCGTTATTATCGGTCGCCACCGATTGTCTTCCATCGCTGACCGTGGCCCCGGCAAGTCCCTTATCAGTGGCCGCATCAAAAACGTTGCCGGTAATTTTATGCAGCGATTGGGATTGCCCCTGTTGAAAAAAAAGAATAATTGGAAGAAATATGGAAATAAATATTCTCATGATATTTTGCTTAATGGTTTTTGTTCACGACAATATCTTTTTGCCGGTATCAGCATCTTTAAGACATTGTCCTTTGCCTCATCTTCTCCTATAACAGCCTTTGGCTGCCATGAGAGAGCGGCTCATTTTTTAAAATGGCTTTGAAAAAATTAAAAAGGAAGGCGCCGTTAACACGTTTAGAAAGAAAACATGACGGCATAACTCATCTTACTAACAACATCGCGGAGGTCTGAACAAGCCCTTCGGCTGATTAGAAACGGCAAAATCCTGCGTCCAGGGGAATACATCATTCTCCCGGAGAACGGGAGGATTCAAAACCTGTATTTCGGCGCAGTCTGCAATAAAATATACAACTGAAATGCCCGTGTTAGTGGGTAAATTATTTTTGTCCCTGCTTTGCTCCTTCTCCATTTCCTTTGTCATCTGACAGTGACCTTCGCAGTGCATCTCCGGTTTGTCTTTATTGACACAAAGAGCGAGATAAGCCTCTCTGCTCAGATAATAGTCTCCATATATCAACACCGGGGAAAAGGATTGAAGGATGAAGGCCATCAACAGAATAAGACCCACCGTTTTTCTATATGGACTAGAGTATCTCAAGTTTAATGCAAAGCAAAATTATGATGTTTTATTTACACTTGCTTTTCACCGGGCGCAAATGCCGGTAATCTGCCATGAAGTCCGGAAGAATATTCTCGTTCCGCCTCCTGTATCCGGGTAATGATTCGTGCTTTCGCTTCACGATCATTACCCGTCCACACCGGCTGATTATTTATTATCAATCTTATTTGGACAGCGCCCCGCTAATCGAACTGCTTAAAAAATCAGTAAGACTGCTATCCGGCAACAGCGCTTTTCCACTCCACTTGTAAGTTAACCCTTCCAGCCTTTCAGCCACGGCTTGTTCTCTGCCGCCGGAAGAGAGAAAGAGGGGAACGACAATAACATTACCAAACTTTCCTGCCTGGCGTACCACCGCCCGCAACTGCTCCTTTGCCTGGTCAAAAATAGCCTTATCGGCGTCGTCCCTGACCGTAACTGCAAAAATCTGTTTGTATTTCTTCCCTTTTGCCTCCTGGAGTTTCTCCACTTTTTCGGAAAGCGATTCCATATTATTAATCCACTTGTTATTATCCTCTTCATTGTTAGGTCCATGCGCAACAAGAATAACCGTTTCATTGGGGGGATTGGTACTGAGCTCCGCGATGCGGTCACGGAGAATACTGGCTACCACCGCGTTGTCATCCAAAGCAGGAGTTACTGTTAACTGTGCCTTTATTTTTAAGGGTTTCAATTCTTCACTTTCTGCTGCGCCATGAGAACCGTGGTTCATGGACGCGTGCATATTGTGTCCACTCATACCGCCGCCCATTTGGTGAGCGCCTCCCGAATGATCCATGGAAGGCATGGGGGCGTCAGCGAGCTTATCACGAAGTCCTAACAAAAACTCCGTCTGCCGGATTACCGGACTATAGCTGGAAATAAATAATGGAACGGCTATGATCCGGGTTACACCGCCAGCCTCTAATTCATCAACTGCTTTCTGCAGCGTTTTGGGGTCTCCCATTCCCCAGGCATAGGCAACCTTATATTTTTGGGAAAGGGGCTGCGCAGCCTGCACAACCAGGTTATTCCATTGCGGGCTGCCTCCATGGGCCATTATCATTACTCCTACTTTTTGGGTCTGTGCAACAAGATTGCCGGAAACGAAAATGATAAGTATAAAAAGAATCCTTCTGAAAATTGTCATTATTATTGTTTTTGTATGATAACCAAAACTTTATTTTAAATCGCCGCCAAAAATAGCGGAAAGCAGTTTGTCATACTTATGTAAAAGGGAATTTTGATTTTTCCTGAATTCGTAAATGGGTTATTCGCGTAGAGATGGGATATATCCTACTTTCGTATCCGTTATGAAATTACTGCACCGTTCGAAGTTTTTTGCAGTCCACCAATGCGAAAGTAAGCGTTGCTTTCTTTTCGAAAGTGAGAACAAATCAGTATGGCTTTCATTTTGTCAGCTTTTGGCCCTTCGCCAAAAGGTAAAGTCCATGGATCTGCAATCGCATTTTGAAGACGAGGGAAATACCAGTGGTATAGAAATACTGGTATTCTGCAACTGCGAACACGTATTGATTTTAGATACCTATCTGCTGATTGACCTGAAGGAATTTGTCGCGAATATATTCTCGCCGGTAAACCAGCCGGGCGTTTTGAGCATGCAGGCCTAACCCGACGGTGCTTTAGACCCTCCTCCCATTTTTTTTATTGCACGCTCTTCATGGATTGCTTATATTTGTAATACAAAAATTAAT
>JACFNM010000367.1 GCA_019454915.1 Chitinophagaceae bacterium | reverse complement strand
TGGTTTGATAATTGTGGGACAACTTAATTTAGGTGGTTCATTGGATACAAAATATAATGCAGTAAACTTGGCAGAGCTTGCGGTAGAAAAAGGAGCTACAACCCTATTGGTTCCTTTAAATGCCAGGAAGCAGTTAAATGATTTATCTGATGAAATGATTACGAAAATCAATATTCAATACTACATAGATATAAAAGATTGTTTGTATAAGGCAATATTGGATTGATAAAGCAGTTTTCATGGGTTTTACTGTTAGGCTATGATTTCTTTTACCACAATCCCACCTTAAAGAACAATTGCATTTGATCCGGCAGGAAGTGGCTGTACAGGATGTTCAATTAAGCCGGATTGATAGTCGTATTGAAAATCTGTGGATGAAAAGCCCGCTCAGGGAAAATGGGGAAAAAGAGAATAGATAGGTCTTAAGCAATAGAATCGGTTGGGGATTGCCGGGCCTTCCGGATGCCGGTTCGCAGGGGCATAATAACTTTCTCCCCACGACAAAGAGGTGGGGAGAAGACTTTGGGTACGACTGATAGTTCAGGCGTCTTTTATTGTTCAGGGGTTCCGGCGGTATCGGGTTGTTCTTTTTCTTTCTTTATCAAAATCTCCTCTATCGCCTGCTTTAAGGTTCCTTTAGGCAGGGCGCCCCGGGCCATTTGAGGGTCGTCTCCAACAGGACAGAATAGTAAGGTGGGAATGCTGGTGATTCCAAAGGTGCCGGCTAATTCCTGCTCGGCTTCCGTGTCAATCTTATAGATATAGATTTCATCTTTGTACTCCAGTGCCAACTCCTCTAAAACCGGCGCTATAGCCTTACAGGGCCCGCACCAGTCTGCGTAAAAGTCTATAAGACAAGGCTTATCGCCTAAGTATTCCCATTTCTGAGGGTTCGTTTCGTAGTTAGCCACCTTATTCAAAAATTCATCTTTGGTTAAATGAACCGTATGCTTGGTTGTTGTTTCCATTATGACCTGTTTTATAAAATTACCGGGCTTTATTGTTTTCCGGAATTGCAAAAATACAACGTGAATCCGGCTTGGAAAGTGATATTAGTTACAAAGGAGACCCCCGTGGAAACGGGGGTCGTAATCAAAACTAACTGCTTATGAGAATCTTTACAAAAATTGAGTTTGCTTAATATTTTAAAAAAATCACGGTCGCATTTATTGAATATGAGAGGTAGTCTTATGAGAAGGCTGGATCCCCCACGCCTGAAATGTGAAAATTTTCTTAAAGGGAAAAACCTGAATAATACTCATCATTTTAAGGAATCTATCATAGATATTGAAAAGGCTGAAAGAGATACAATTTATAATATTAAGAGACTGTGATACCTTATTTTTAATAAATACTTAACTTTACAATCCCGGAATGATTGCTGGTACTCAAAATGTTGACTGTTTATGCACGCAGATGCAGTATTATGGGAAGGTTTACGCAAGGGCGATAAAGAATTGTTCCTGGCACTGTACAATAAGTATTATCACAGCTTATTTTTTATAGGGCTAAAGGAAGTGGGAGACGGACAGTTGGTTAGAGACGCCATCCAGCAATTGTTTCTTTATTTATGGGAAAAGCGGGAGACGATTAGAACCGCCGTAAATGTGAAGTCCTACTTAATTACCTCTTTTCTTCGCAAGTTATCAGACGACTGGAAAAAGGCGGAAAGATTTTCCAGCCTTCAGGTGGTAAACGATGCCTATCTGGAAGATGCCCCCCTCACTCCCGAAGAGTCTCTGATAAAAAAGGATGAGGACGACCACCAGTTCACATTGTTAGCCGGACTTATGGATGAACTGCCCAACCGGCAGAAGGAATTGCTTGTTCTCAAGTTTTATGAGGGACTCAGCTATGAAGAGATTGTTCAACGTACCGGATTATCCTACCGTACCGTATATAATAAAATTTACGAAGCGCTTAAGAGTCTAAAGCTTCAGGTGTCTCAGAATCAGCCACATACAGTTTCAATTTAATTTTGTAATCAATCTTCGCGGAGAAAAACGGGTATTATTTTTACTTTTTGTTAAAAAAGAAGGGTAAAAATGAATACCGCCGGACTCTACTTAGTGTATCTTCTCAATTTTCGCCGAAAGTGGACAAACCGGACATGATAGATTTCCTGACTGATGAATCCTTCATCAATTACTGCAAGGGAGTATCTGAAAAAGATACCGCTTACTGGGAAAGCTATATCCATGAACATCCGGAACAGCAGGAACTGATTGAAACGGCAAGGCAGGAATGTTTGCTGTTATTTAATGTTCTGGCCGAATCGGATTTGGCGGCGGAATCCATGCGCCTGAGACGCAGGATAGAGGCAGAAGAGCCGGCACGGGTGGTTGCTATGGAGCCGGTAAGCGTGGAGTCGCCAGGTTATAATAGATGGTTCCGGTTAAAATGGGTGGGAGTTGCCGCCGCTGTCATTCTGATTGTTTTTGCAGGCTTTCAATTCTATTATTCAGCAGGTAGTTCCAATAAAACATACACAACGGCCTTAGGTGAAAAGAAGCTGGTACGCCTCTCTGACGGTACGGTGATACACCTGAATGCAGGCAGTGAGTTGAGAACGGATGATCAGTACGGTATCTCCAATCGAAGTGTGTATTTGAGGGGTGAAGCTTTTTTTGAAGTAAAGCGGGATGAGAATCACCCTTTCATAGTGTTTACGACTGCGATGCAAATAAAAGCGCTGGGGACTTCTTTTGATGTTCGGGCATACGATAATGAGGCGATAACGGAAACTTCGCTGATAACCGGGTTGGTGGAAGTGGTGTTGAAGGAAAATAATAACCAGGTGGTATTGCTTCATCCCAATCATAAGATAGCGTGGCGCAATATGGGAGGGGATGTACTGGTATCCAGAACCGATACTACTTCAAGACGGGAGCCGGAAGTGAAGGAAGAACGGCAGCCTGAAAAACTGCTGGTAACGGACCGGGGAGAAATCAAGGAGATAGCCTGGAAAGAAAACCGATTGGTTTTTGAAAATGATTCTTTTAGTGACATTGCTGTATTGCTGCAGAGATGGTTTGACGTAAAAATTGAGTTTGAAGATATTGACGTAGCTTCTTACCGCTTTACGGGCGATTTTGAAAAAGAAGATCTGAAAACGATTCTAACGTTTCTGAAAGAGTCAAAGGATTTTAATTTTTCGATAAGCGAGGGTGACAAATTAGTAACCCTTAAAAAATAAAAAGTACAGGGAAGAATGTTGGCGCATTCCCCCTGTACCAAAAGCCAGAAACATCTCAGCGATATGTTTCTATTTTTTAATTAAAAACTAAAATAAAAGTATGAAAAAAAAACATGCTTTAGAGGGGAGAGATAGACTTCTTTCTTTCACAAAACTGCTTAAGTGTATGAAGTTGGTTTCAATTTTCATGATTGCAGGCGCTCTTTCGGTAAGAGCAGGGGGATTTTCCCAGGACGTGAAGGTGAGTTTTACATTGAATAATGTGAAACTGACCACCTTCTTCAAGGTTATTGAAAAGGAAACAAATTATCGGTTCATTTACAGCAATGATATTATCCCTGACGGGAGGTTTGTTAAGGTTACCGCTCAAAAAGCGCCGGTTTCCAGCGTTTTGGAAGAGGTATTTGCCGGTACCCACCTCAAATATCGGTTTGATGAGGCTTTGGGTATTTTCATTGTGTCCGAGAAAACGCCGATGATAACGGTAAACGCCGCTGAAGCCGCGCGGGTTATCCGGGGATCTGTAATGAACGAACAGGGGGAGCCTCTTCCGAATGTATCTGTTCAGGTGAAGGGTAGCACGGTAGCTACAACAACCAATAACGAAGGAAATTTTACCATTGAAGTTGGAGATAATGCCACAGCGCTTATTATCTCGTTTGTAGGTATGGAAACACAGGAAGTGGCCATCACCGGCAGTTCTTCCATTCATGTGGTGATGAAGTTAGCCAACCAGGCTTTAAGTGAAGTGGTTGTGGTGGGTTATGGTACCCAGCAGAGAACCAAAGTCACCGGCGCTATATCCAGTGTTTCAGGTAAAACCCTGAATGAATTGCCGTCT
>JACFNM010000366.1 GCA_019454915.1 Chitinophagaceae bacterium | reverse complement strand
CTTCAAGGGGCAGCCGGTTGATCTCCAGGTTTTGTACGGCTCCGATAAAACCCACGGGTACGGGCTCGTTGTTTTGATGACAAAGATACCCGATTCTGGCGGCAGCCGTTTGGGCAATATTTTCAATCAACGCCGGTTCCGTAAGTTTCCTCTCGCGGAAAAATATATTTTCTTTGGTTACGATGAAACGGGTTTTCCCGGAGGAGTCATCTACGCCCGTGATTTCGTCCACCATTACAAAAGGAGGCCGCTGAGGAATGTAAGTCAGTATTTCATTTTGGCTGCTCATATTATATCCTTATTTCCCGCACAGGATGGGTTCGATTGGGCTGCAAAGTATGGATTTATAAGCTATCATCAAAACAGCCGGCGCCGTTGTTCCTGTATGTTTTCGTTACTGCCAACCTGCTTTCGGCCGCTTCCTGCTAACAGGGGCGGGCTTCTTTAAGAAAACGGCGCCTGACGGGAAAACGGGTAAGCGGGCAAAGACACTCCGTACGACGATCTATGCATATCCTGCGAAAGCATACAAAACCTAATCAACCGGAGATGTAGTATTTAAGCATGATGGCGCCCGTATAAAAAATTAAATTATAGAAAATGATTATTTTTTATGAGATTTGAATCATGACTATGTGAAGGATGATTTTTCTTTTGGCTAATCATTCCGATTGAATCTCCAAACCTGTAAACTATATCAATTATGTACAGCTCTGAATGGATGCTGATCATTACGTTTATCGTTGGTCTTTTCTTCCTTAATCAATTTTTGAACAAAAGATATCTGAGCAAATTAGATCCGGATAAGGTTGAAGGAGTAAGATTGATCCTGTTTGCCTTTTTAATGGGAACCTTTTACGCTAAGGCGCTTGAAAGCAGCGGTGGTCTGATCTTTACAATACTACTGGCAATACTGACTGTTTCTTTTGTCTACCGGTTTTATAAATGGATAAAGGAAGCGTGGTATCATAAAGAACAGGAAGGTTAATCTGCCGGAGGTCTGCAACCGGATATCTTTCGATATCGTTCATACCCCCACACACCGAAATTGCTGTCGCACCGGGGTATTCCTTCAAAGCTATTGCGGGCAGCCATGAAACCCCGGTGCTAATTTCCTTGTTGCCCGGGTGTCGCTCTTCGTACCGCTGCCCGGTTGCGAAGACCGTGTCGGGACGGAAAATGTGGCTACAGGATGTAGATTTGACGACACAAATACGATGAGCATATCCCGCAGAGCCCGGCTCACGCACAAAAGGCTCGGAGTGGAGAATGCTGTATAGAACTAAAGGAAATGATACTCCTCGTATTTATCCCGGACTTCAGTTGTTGGTGAAAATACCCGACAACGGCATCGCTATATTGAATACCAACGTGGGTGAAAAATCTGGTTTATCTCTGCTTGAATTTGATATTTTATTTCTTATTTTTGTTAATTATAACAATAATGAGAAACAGAATAAACTATATTGAGTTTGAAAACCAGTTAATTCCTTTTGGGATATTCAGGCTGTCAGATGTACTGAAAATCTATCCTCATTTTGATTCAAGAAGATTAAATGAATGGCAGAAGAAGGGGTACATTACCAAGTTAATTAAGGGGATTTATATTTTTAATTCGCTAAGATTGGATGAAAGTGTCTTGTTCCGGATTGCCAATGTTTTGGTACGACCTTCTTATGTTTCTCTGGAGTCGGCTTTGTCATTCTATCATCTTATTCCTGAGCAGGCTTTTTCTATAACTTCCATCACTACACTCAAGACAAACAGTTATCAGACGCCAAAGGGAAATTACCACTACCGGTCGGTGAAGAATGCGCTGTTCTTTGGGTACAAAACGGCGCCATCAGCGCCAGGAAAGTTTGTTATAGCGGAACCGGAAAAGGCTTTGCTGGATTTGTTGTATTTACGTCCGGATTTAAACAGCAAAGATGCGTTGACATCGCTAAGACTGAATAGTATGGAATTAGCAAAACTGGATGGTGGAAAACTGGCTTCCTATTTAGACTTGTTTAACAACCACGCACTGAACAAGCGTTACCAATTATTTAAAGAAGTATATCATGCTGGCTATATCTGAAATATTAAAAGAATACCCGGAAAGTTTAAGAGGTTTTAAAAACTTTATCATCCGCGAATATTTGCAGTACAAGATTTTGCAGATACTCTTTGATAGCCGATATGCCGGCAAGTTTTCTTTTTTGGGAGGTGCGTGCCTTCGGATTGTTCATGGCAATCGCAGGTTTTCCGAGGACCTGGATTTTGAAAATTTTGAATTGAAGGCGGCTGATTTTAAGGAGGTATCCAAAATCATAGAGAAAGGTTTTATAGCAGAAGGCTATGAGGTGGAGATGAAAACAGTAATGAAACGAGCTTATCACTGCCACATCCGGTTCCCCCGAATATTGTATGATAAGGGAATTTCAGGGCATTATGATGAAAAGATCCTGATACAATTGGATACCGAACCCCAGCATTTTGATTTTGTTCCTGAAAAGGTTATCCTCAATAAATTCGATGTCTTTACGCAGATTAATTGTACTCCGGCTGATATTTTATTGGCGCAAAAGTTTTATGCCATTCTCAACCGGAAACGAAATAAAGGACGTGATTTTTTTGATGCTGTGTTTTTACTTTCAAAAGTGAAGTCACCGAATTATGATTATCTGCAACTAAAGGCCGGTATTAAAAACGGGAAGGAACTGAAAAAACAGATATTGGATCATTGTAAGCAAATAGATATGAATGAGATGGCCAGGGATGTGCAACCGTTTTTATTTGATTCAGGTGAGGCAAGCAGGGTAAGGCTTTTTCCGGAATATATAGAGCAGGTAAAGTTTTAAATCAATAGCCGTCTCACCGGGGTCTTCATTCAAAGCTATTGCGGGCAGCCATGAAACCCCGGTGCTAATTTACCGGGGCATTTGTACCCATTCTATTCGAATCTCGTTTTTTTTAAAAAGGTGATTAAGATGACCCAACACAAAAGCCATGTATAGTTACATGGCTTAATGAGTTGAAATCTTTTCAGAGGTTGCGGAGTAGCATTTGATAAGGCTCCGTGTCAGGGTTCCCTGGTTTGATCTCGTGGTTTTCCGGATTAGCTATTTTTCAGCAGAATAATGGGTTTGGATTGGAATTTCTCACTGGATTTGAATTTTCGGTTTTTGCCGGGATAATTGGAAGTCTTTTCAAGGGTTGGATTTTTCAAAGTTTGAATCTTTCATAGGGTGGTTGATTTTCTAAGGAGGTTGGATTATCGGGTTTTCATTAGGTTATTATCGCTTTGACAATACAAAGATGGTGAATTGGTATGCGGAAGCGAAGTTTATTCGACAAAAGCCCTGTGGGATTCGATTTTCGGATAAAATCCTTCGATTTTCGGTAAGAGAAAGCAGTCAGAATGGGAGATGTGAGCGGTTATTATCGGCTATCCGCTATTCTTCATCCAAAAGTCATAGTAGTTGTACCATTGGGTGGGGTATTGCTTCACTTTTAATTCCATTTCCGCAGTAAAATCCCGGAGCATCAGTTGGATAGCTTTTTGCTTATCGGTGAAATCGTAGCTTTTTATTTCGCTTGAATAAAAATGATAATGCGTTTTCCCTTCTTTCATAGCGAAAACATAGCAAACCGGTACTTTGAGTTGAGCGACCAACAAAAAGGGGCCGGCGGGGAAGGGCGCTGATTCCCCGAGAAAAACCGCAGGGTAGGTACGGTTACCTTCCACAAAACGGTCGGCGTGCATGCAAACCAGCTCATTGTTATTCAATGCTTCATGAATGGCATAGATATGAGACAGGTCGTTCTTAATAACAATAATATGGGCATTGAACCCACCCGTAACCGACTGCAGGTAGTCCTTTATCTTCATGTGCTCCCCGTCGTACATGACGATATGGATTTTTGTATTTAGCCTTTCGAGCAGGTATCCTGCCGCTTCCCAGTTGCCGATATGGCAGCTCAGCAACAATCCTCCCTTTCCCTGTCTTACCAGGGCATGCAGGTGTTCTTCGCCATCAAATTGAAAACTGAATGGGTCTCGTA
>JACFNM010000365.1 GCA_019454915.1 Chitinophagaceae bacterium | reverse complement strand
AATAATGTCCCCCCCGATGTTAAAGAAATAAGAATTGAAAAACCGGTTTTCAGCCTTTTTCCGTGTTTCGAAAGTAAAAGTCCTTAAGATACAATGGTTCAGAATAAGCCAGGTCAATGAAATTATTTTTCCCGTAAAACGTGAAAAATAACTGCGCTAAGTGGATACCATTATAATCTAAATCTACCAGCGAAATATTTTTGTTCAAAATCTGGCCTTTTTCCCATTTGGAGGAGCCACTGCCAAAGCATAGAATCTTTTGTTTACTATTGACGTCCAAAAACAGATCCGGGGATAATATCACGGGAGAAGGATCTATCCGGGGCTCCAGCCGGGCATTGTACAACGCCGTAAAAACCTCCATACGCCTCGCATCAATCATGGGCGCGTAGTAATCAAACCCCGGAAACAGGTCAATGGCTGCACAGGTCATGACTTCCAGCGTACAAATTCCTATCAGGGGTTTCTTCAATGCATAACAAATTCCCTTAGCGCTCGCCATCCCTACCCGTAACCCGGTATAAGATCCTGGACCCGATACCACGCCTACAGCGTCTAAACGTTCTAATCCAATTTGCTGCGACTCCATCACCTCCTGAATTGCCGGTTGTACAAAAGCAGCATGAGCATTTGGAACAGATGAGGTTAACTCTCTCAGCAATACCCCGTCCTTTGAAACGCCCACAGATGCCTTTTCCAAAGCCGTATCAATATGAAGTATCAGCGCCATTCTTCCTTTTGTTTGCACAAAAATAAGACTGCATAATGAGTATCTTTGTACTTTGACATTCCAGTAGCATATTTTATGAGCAACACAATCATCAATACCGGCCAGGCGCCTGCCCCCATTGGGCCATACAGCCAGGCGGTTTTAACAGGAAACCTGCTTTTTGTATCCGGCCAGATAGCGATCAATCCTGAAAACGGAGAATTGGAAACAAGTAATATCGGCGAAGAAACTCATCGCGTGATGAAGAATATTGGGGCAATTCTGTCTGAAGCCGGGCTTCATTATGACCACGTAGTTAAGTCTACAATATTTTTATCGGATATGGATTTATTTACTGAGGTCAACAAAATATACGGAAGTTACTTCACCGACAATTTTCCTGCAAGAGAAACCGTGGCAGTGAAGGAACTACCTAAAAAGGTCCGCGTAGAAATAAGTGTCATCGCATCCAAATAGGATCGTTACCGTGGTTTATTTTCTGCCACGCGCGCGCGTTACCAAAAGTGCCGGCCTTTCGTATAGACGTCAGCGTGGGATCACTACTTTAATGAGCGAAGATAAGCCAGACTTTTCGGTACCTGTTCCATAGAACGGGATGACTCATCTTCAATAAAATAATGTTTCACGCCGGCTTTCTTAGCTGCTTTCATAATGGCTGCTATACCCACGTCACCGGTTCCTAATACCACATTCGTCTCCACATCCGCATGACCATTTTGAGTACCGGGGGTACCTATCTTACGATCTTTCAGATGCATCAGCGGAAAACGGTTGGGGTACTTTTTTAGCAACTTAACCGGATCCTGCCCGGGGTGCTTCACCCAAAAAACATCCATCTCAAAGTTTACATACTCCGGATTGGTATTTTGAACGATATAATCGAACAAAGTGCCTTTTCCATATGACCCAAATTCATAGCCGTGTGCATGATAGCAAAAAGAAAGTCCGTTCTCTTTGAAAAATTTTCCGGCGGTGTTAAACACTTCCACGGCCTTCTTTGCATCATCTATCGTAAATACTTCCTGGTGTGGAATCCAGAATACCACCACATATTCGGCGCCAAACGTCTTCGCCAAATCCACGGATGCCTGCGGGTTTTCAGACAACTTATTAAAGTCCGCTCCAACACTTACCACCCTGAGATCATTCTTGGCCAGCAGAGCCTTAAACTCATCCACCGGCACGCCGTACGTATCACCGCCTTCCAACTCGCGAATGCCCATATTCCTAATTTTCTCCAGCATACCGGGGACGTTCTCGGGCAACTGGTTTCGAAACGTGTACAGCTGCACACCGATCTCCTGTGTAAAAGCGGGAAGAATCCCTAAGAAAGCTGCCGCCAGCAGCAAGAACCGCTTCCGGGTTCCTCCAAATATCTTAAACATAATCTGCCAGGTTTATCAATTTAAAACGAAATACCCATAAATGTACAAAAGATTAAGTTACTTGCATACTATATAGGTTGAGGAGCGTAACCCCCCGGACCTTCGGATGATGTAAAAGGCAACGGATATTATAACAAGCCGCAGAAATTGAAGCAAATTGATCGAAATTCATCTTTCATGTAGTAAACCAACGTTATGAACCAGGACAAATCAATCAACCCATGGTATACCGTACAAAATATTGAGACCGTGGATTCGCCGGCGCTGCTACTGTATAAGTCCCGAATCGAAGAAAATATCCGGTTAGCAAAGGAAATCATCGGTGACATCCGGTTTCTTAGACCTCATGTTAAAACCAACAAAATAGCTGAAGTCTGCCGGATGATGTTAGCAGCGGGCATTACCCATTTCAAGTGCGCCACCATCGCTGAAGCCGAAATGCTTGCCTCCATCGGGGCGCCGGACATCCTCCTCGCATACCAGCCGGTGGGTCCCAAGGTAAACCGTTTGCTAAACCTTATCAAAGCATTTCCCCGTATTCAGTTTGCCTGCCTGGTGGATAATACCGGACATGCTGAAGCATTAAATAAAGCGGCCGCTGCTGACCATATCACACTTTCTCTGTTTATTGACTTAAATATCGGAATGAACCGGACCGGTATCATTCCGGAAAAAGCACTCCCTCTCGTCGATAGCATTCACTCGCTCAACAATTTAAAACTAAAGGGGCTGCACGGGTATGATGGTCATATCCATGATACAGACCTTAGTATCCGGCAACAAAAAAGTGATGAAGGTTTTAATCGCGTGACCAGATTACTCCAAAAAATTGAGCATAAATACAATATCCAACCTGAAGTAGTCATGGGCGGCACCCCTCCATTCCCCCTGCACGCCCGCAGGAAAAACGTGCAGTGCAGCCCCGGTACCTTTGTATTCAACGACTGGGGTTATAAAAACTCCCTGCCCGATCAACCCTTTGAATACGCCGCACTGGTACTCACCCGGGTGATATCCATTATTGATGAGCACACTATTTGTACGGATTTAGGTCACAAAGCAGTTGCAGCCGAGAACCCTCTGCCCAGGGTTCATTTTTTAAATGCACCTAACGCAAAACCAACGGGTCAGAGTGAAGAGCATCTGGTTTTACAGGTTCCCGATTCTTCTGCCTGGCGCTTAGGAGATGTGTTGTACGGTGTGCCGGTGCACATCTGCCCTACGGTGGCCCTCTATGATCAAGCCAATATCGTAGAAGAAGGTATGGTAACTACTCAATGGGATGTTATTGCCAGGAAACGCTTCATTCACTTTTAGTCCGTAAATCCAAAAAAAATACCATCACCTCAGGATGATGGTATCTTATGCAATTATTTTTTACTTAGCGCCTCAATTCAGCCCACCCGGCTTTTGTGCGGGCGGCGGTGGTGCAACCTGTTCGGTAGGAGCTGGTCCGTTATACCTGTTCCGTAAATCCTTGTAGGATACTCCATCTCTCAGGAACGCGAAAATAAACCATATAAAAGAGATCATAGGAACCAGAATCAACAACTTAAAATTCCTGGTTTCATCCCCAAGGTGCATGAATACAGAAACGATGTAAACTGCTTTCGCGACAGACAAAATAATCATCAACCCTTTCACAAAGGTCAGCATCACCCCTTCGATATGAAAAGCATAATGCGACAGCCCAAGCGCCAGCTCGGCTATGGTAAGCACAAGTAATATCCAAAAGGTCGCCCATATTTTCTTTTTGGCATTAGGTGCCGGCTCGTGGGGAAATGTGATTTCTGGAGAAGCCAATACGGCATGAGTCGTTTGTTCCATTTTTTATATAATTTTTTTAGAAGAACCAGTTAAATAAGATAAAAGCAAAGAAATACAAACACCCAAACCAAATCTACAAAGTGCCAATAAAGACCGACTTTTTC
>JACFNM010000364.1 GCA_019454915.1 Chitinophagaceae bacterium | reverse complement strand
GATATGCGATGGTGTATAATCCGATAGATAATTCCGAATATCGGTATCCTTTAATAATCGTGACCGGTGAAGACGGAATCATTTTTGACAATATGCTTTTAGTACAGGGAGAGGTACCGCCGCGAAGGTTTTTTGGCAGGTGGAAGGATTTCGGGCCCAGCTATACCAGAGGTATTGTGGAGGGCAATGGTAATCCGCGGGGTAACGACATGTGGATTACCTATAGTATGAATAAAGAGGATATGTGGGTGACAAGGATACCGGTTCCGGTGACTTATAAAGTGGATACGAAAGTAAATGACGATTTTAACGCGCTGAATCCCGGTGAGGCTGTTCCGGGATGGAATACCTATTCTCCTCAATGGGCGCCGGTGACAATTGCAGATTTCCCTAACAGCCGAAACAGAAGCCTTCAGTTGGTGGACGAAGACCCTTATGATTATGCGCGAGCTATCCGGGTTTTTAAAGAAAGTTCCAGGGCGGATATTCGGTTCAGGGTTTATGCGGAGCAACAGGATCATGGCCAGTTGTCGGTGGATATTACCGACCGTTATGGAAATCGGCCGATACAGATTAATTTCAGCCCGGAGGGGAATATTGAAGTGATGAATGGGAGTAAAACAGAAAACTTGCAGAAGTACCAATCCGGATCCTGGTATGATTTTCAACTGAAGGCAGATGCTTCCATTTCCGGTTCCTTTGAGCTTTGGCTGAATGGTAAAAAAGTGATCACGAATGCTTCATTGGCAGAAGCGGTGAAATCTGTTGAACGGATTTCTTTTCGCACGGGGGCGTACAGGAATATACCTACCAGGACTACGCCAAATGAAACACCGGAACCTCCTTTACCCGGCGCTGATGAAAAAGTAAAAAGGGCAGTATTCTATATAGATGATGTGAAGGTGGAGTAGAGTGGCGCCATAAGTAGATTTTTGGAAAGTCATGCGAATGCGAAAACTGTAAGCTGATTTCATTTTTTGTTTTGCCACCAGGGAATCATCCAGATAACGATCGGGGGCGAAGTAGTCCGAAGAAAAAAACGGTGAGCCTTAGCGCGTCGCGGCAAGAAAATTAAGTTAGCCATAAAGTCGCGAAGCCGCAAAGGAAAATCACTGTCCGGATTAAACCTGGCAGGTTGCCTTCGCATTGCCCGACCTTTGGGGTTTTGGGGATCAGCCGTGGCGGCGGCTCAACGCCGAAGATTTATGTGTTTCGTGAGACTCGAGCCACGGCTGAGATATAGTAAAATAAACGCCGATTAAGACAATTGCTCTAATATCTTTCCTATTTGATATAGCCCTCTCGGCACATGAAAGCATCCTTTCCACTTGCCGCCTTTCAGGGAAATAAGCACTTCGCCCCGCCTGTTTAAATAACCAAACCATTCTCCATATTCTGAATCCGTAAAATGATTCCAGGTATAGTCATGAAGTTTTTCAAACCATTGGAGACAGTTTTCATTTCCGGTATGCTGGTATCCCTTTAGCATGGCTATCATCGCTTCAATGTGTACCCACCAGAGTTTCTGATCCCATTCTAATTGTAAAGGAGGACAATTCTTTACATCCATGAAATAAAATATACCGCCGTATTGTGTATCCCATCCATAACCCATTAAATTCAACGCTACTTCTACAGCTTTATTCATTAAGCCTTCGTCCTTTGTCTTCTTAGCCAGATCCATAATAAACCACATGGCTTCCAATCCATGCCCGGGGTTCACCAGCCTTCCCTCAAAAGAATCAGACGTCGTTCCATCTGCGTTTATATGTTCCAGTATCACGCGAAGATCCGGACGATAAAACTTATTCATAACGGTGTCAATACCCTGGTCAATCACTTCATTTACCAGCTTAGGTTCTAAGATATGTTCTATTTCCAGCACCAGGTTAGACAAAATCATCGGTAGTGCGAAACTTTGGAGATATCGCGTGCCCGGATAGGCTTTTGAATACTTCCCTTTGGGAGCGTCTTGTCTTTTTAAAATATTAGAAAAGGTTTCGTGCGCAATCGCAGCATAGGACTCATCGCCCGTAGCTTTTGCTAATTGCCCGAAGGCCATTGCTGCAAAGCAATCAGAAAAAATATTATAGGGTTGAATGAGCGGCTGTCCTTCCCGGGTTAAAGAAAAATACCAGTTTCCTTCTTTATCCCTGCCATGCTTTATTAGAAAACGAGCGCCCGATAAAGCAAAGTCCAACCATTCCTGTTTTTTTTCGACCTCGTTATAAAGCATAGAAAAAGTCCAGACCTGCCGGCATTGCAGCCAGACGAACTTGTCGGTGTCAAAAACCTTTCCGGTTCTGTCGAGGCAGGTGAAGTAGCCGCCATACGTGTTATCCGCTGAGTGCTTTAACCAGAAGGGGATCACATTATTCAACAGTTCATTTTGATAGGTTTTACTAAGTGCTTGTGGGTTCATGTTTGCAATTTATTATTTATTCGGGTATCTTTCCTTCCAGAATCTTTCTATGTCTTCTAATGATTTACCCGCGGTCTCCGGCATACGCTTCCAAACGATCAACATATAGGGGATACACATGACCGCGAACATGAAAAAAGTACCTGCCGGCGTAAGGTTCTCCAGTAGCCAGGGAGTCAATTGTCCAATCAGGTAGGTGCCGATCCAGAGAGAAAGCCCGGCGACGGACATAGCGATTCCGCGGATAGACGTGGGATACATTTCTGAAAGAAAGACAAATATAACCGCGCTGATGGATCCTGCCGTAAAAAAGATATAGGTTAAAAAACATACCAATAGAAAGCTGTTGGAAAGTCCCCATATTTCGCCTTTCAAAAAATAAATACCGATTGCCAGCAATGAGAGTATCATGCCTGATACCCCATAGTAGACTAATTTTTTTCTTCCCAATTTGTCAATGATCAAAAGAGCCAAAATGGTAGTGACCATATTAACCACGCCCACAAGGGATTGATAAAACAACGAGTCGCCACCCGACAAGCCGCTGGATTCAAAGATAGTAGGCCCGTAGTAGAGTACGGCATTGACGCCCATGAACTGGCCCAGGATCGCAATTGCAGCCCCAATGAGGACGATTTTAAAAATACCGGGTTGCAGAAGTAATCTCCAGTTTGATTTTTCTTCGGCATCTAACATTTGCCTGGTTTCCTTCACCTGGAATAAAACATCCTCTTCATTTCCGTGTATGGTTCGCAACGTTCTTTGCGCGCCGTCTTCTCTTCCCATTGCGATCAGCCATCTCGGGCTTTCGGGGATGAGGAAAATGATCAGAAAAAATAAAAGAGCAGGGATAGCCTCCACGCCTAACATTCCCCTCCATTCTTGTGTGCCGAAGATTTTCATCAACAACTGGTTGGAGGAATGATAATGGTAAGAGATATTTAATAACCAATAATTCATCAAATAAGCGCCCATAAAACCGACAGTTATGGCAAGCTGGTAAAGAGACACCATTCTTCCGCGGTGAGATGCCGGCGAAACTTCTGATATATAAATGGGGCAAACAATGGAAACGATCCCAATACCCATGCCGCCGATTATCCTGTATATGACCAATTCAGCGAGGTTATTGGAGATAGCGCATCCCACGGCCGAAACAGTGAACAGGATAGCCGACAGAATCATCGTCTTTTTCCTGCCCAGCTTATCACTGAGTACCCCCGCGATCATCACGCCTAAAATAGAGCCAACGAGAGCGCTTCCCACGTACCATCCGCTTTGCAGGGTGTTTAGTTCAAATTGGGAGCCGACTTTTGAAATTGTTCCGGAGATGACCGCAGTATCATAGCCGAACAGGAAACCACCTAAGGCAGCTACAACCGACAGGAAGGCAACATAGCGGATATTCGTCATTTTTTGCATTAAGCGCCCTTTTTTAGTTCATGCCAAGCTACACTAAATTCAGGCAGCGGCATTCGAATGCCATGAGTTATCTTTAAAATTATTCTGGTTCCCGGAATAATTTATGTACCGGAAATAATAAGGAAGGTTTATCGTATTTATGTATAAAAATATAGAATAATTAATTTAAGCCGCATCGGCTGATAGTTCTTTGAAAGTCTTGGTT
>JACFNM010000363.1 GCA_019454915.1 Chitinophagaceae bacterium | reverse complement strand
TTGGGGAACGGTATGGGGGCTATCAGCCTGCAGCAATTCGAACAATGAGAATATCAACCCTTATTCATACCAGGTTCAAAAGAAGGTGACAAGTTCCCACGGCGCAGTAGTGTCTGCCCATCCGCTAGCAAGCCAGGTAGGGGTTAAAGTATTACGCGAGGGTGGAAACGCGATCGATGCTGCGATAGCTACTCAATTAGCCCTTGCGGTCGTTTACCCCGGTGCAGGCAATATAGGAGGAGGAGGCTTCCTCGTTGCCAGAATGAACACCGGAAAGTCCCTGGCGATTGATTATCGCGAAAAGGCGCCGGCTGCGGCATCCCGTGATATGTACCTCGATAAGGAAGGCAACCCGGTTATGGAGTTAAGCCAGTTTGGACACCTATCCGCGGGTGTACCGGGCACGGTAGCAGGGTTATTTGCCTCCATGAAGTTTGCGAATCTTTCTTTTGACAAGCTAATACAACCCGCTATAGATTTGGCGGCCGATGGTTTCTCTATCACCGCTGCCGAAGCGCAATCGCTAAATCATTCGCAGGATGATTTCAGGAAATACAACCGTGCTACAACCGCATTTATCAAAGAGGGAGGTTGGAAAGAAGGAGATACACTGATTCAAAATGACCTGGCAGAGACCCTCAGGCGAATTCGGGACCAGGGACAGGCAGGTTTTTATGAAGGGAAGACTGCGGAGCTTATTGTTGCAGAAATGAAAAGCGCGGGAGGTATCATCTCTTTGGAAGACCTCAGAAATTATGAAGCCAAAGAGAGAAACCCCGTTGAATTTGAATATAAAGGATATAAAATCATATCTATGCCCCTGCCAAGCAGCGGGGGTATCATTCTCCGGCAATGCCTGAAAATGGTCGAAAAGCGCAATTTAAATGACATGAAGTTTCAATCCCCGCAGGCGGTTCAACTCATGATAGAAGTGGAAAGAAGAGCTTTTGAAGACCGTGCGGAATTTATGGGCGATGCGGATTTCGTGAAAGTGCCATTGAATGTGCTTACCAGCGATGCTTATCTGAAGGAAAGGATGAAAAACTTCATTCCCGATAAAGCGGGCTCCAGCAGCAAAGCCTATCAAAAAAGAATGCTTGCAGAAAGTGAAGAGACCACCCATCTTTCCATAGCTGACCAATGGGGGAATGTGGTAGCCGTCACCACCACACTTAACGGAAATTACGGAAGCAAAACGGTGGTTGCGGGCGCTGGATTTTTATTAAATAATGAAATGGATGACTTCAGTGTAAAGCCCGGCGTGCCCAACATGTATGGAGCCCTGGGAACAGAAGCCAATGCCATAGCACCCGGTAAGCGAATGCTCAGCTCGATGACTCCTACCATCGTCATGAAAGATACCATACCATTTTTGGTGGTAGGGACTCCTGGTGGCACTACCATTCCCACTTCCGTTTTTCAAACTATCGTCAATATCATTGATTTCGGCCTCAGCCCCGCGGATGCAGTCAATCAACCCAAATTCCATCATCAATGGATGCCAGATGAGGTGTTTGTAGAAAAAGATTTTCCAGCTGCGGTTGCCGATTCTTTGACCTCGATGGGTTATAACATTAAGCAGAGAGGTAGCATCGGCAGGACGGAGTTGATAAAAATAGAAAAAAAGAAGTCGGGCACAGGCTATTCGTTTGAGTCTGTCGCGGATAAGCGGGGCGATGATACCGCCGAAGGGTATTGATGGGTTTCACTGCAACTATTAGACAAAATCATAGCCCCCGAAGCATCAGAGATTCCTATTTAATTTTGGACCATTTTAGATATTATGAAAATAACGAATCGATCCTCCCCTGTCTTTCAAATGCGAATATTAAATTGGCGCGTCTTTGCACTATTGTTTTCTCCCTCGTTCCTGGTATCGTTAACGCCGGTTGAAAACGTAGATAACACCGGCATTATCCCTTACGGATATCAGGCAGGCTTCCAAAATCAAAAGCCTGTTTTCAACGGGCTCACCGAGGTCGGGACTTTATTCAGCCCGGTTCCCATCAACCAGGGAATGACTCATGACGGAAAGTATCTTTACGTTTCACCGGATCATCACACCATCGAGAAAAGAGATATCCGTAGTTTTGCTTTATTAGCATCCGCCACGCATAAGGATAAGATCGGCGGACTTTTTTATGATGCAAAACGGGACGAAATTTTAACCTGCAGCGGTCAATACATCACCGGAGGTAAAGCATTTATCTCCCGTATCAATAAGAATGATTTAAACCGGATTGAACATATTGATATATCGCAATATACGCGGCACGGCGTGAATGCGATAGTCAGAATTGGTAATGACATTTATGTAGGTGAAACGGCGGTCGGTCATGATTCCCTTGAAAAATCCTGGTACCGGTTCGATAAGGATTTCAATTTTAAGGGAGAAGTATATTCACACGCAACAGAAAAAGGCAGTTTTGACTGGCAGGATGCAACGGTGTATAAGCATGTTATATACGCTACGGACCACAACGGGTTCGTACATGCTCTAAGAATTTCGAAAAACGGTACCTTAATTTCATTGGGTGTCTACGATTCTTCCAGAAAATACGCGGAAGGTATCACCCAAAAAAAAGGTACTTTTTTGATTTGGAAAAACAAAACAGGAATCGTTTCGGCTACATTAAAATAGTAAAAGCCCGGGGTAGCCCGGGCTTTCTTATTAAACAGCAGATAAATAAATACCAAAAAGAAGGAACAATTTTATCCTCCGAACAAACCTTTGAGTTTACCGATCAAACCGCCGCTGCCACCCGTTCCCATTTGATTAAACAGCCTCATAATATCCTGCAAATCAGTATCCCCATCTCCATCCAGATCCAACATACCGCCCTGCACTTTAGACAGCATACCCTGCAAATCAATCCCGGCGGTCTTTCCACCCGAAAGGCTATTGAACAGGCCCTGAATATTAAACCCGGCGTCATTGGGGTCGTTGGTTCTTTGTACGAGGCCTTTGAGAACAGCCGGAATCAGGCTGCCGGCAATACCGCTGGCGGCTTGTTGCTCTACGCCAAGTTTACCCGTCAGGCTTTCGATTAATCCCCCTGAGATGCTATGGGTGATATTATTTTCATCAATTCCGGATTGCCCGCCAAACATTTTCAAAATATCTTTAAATCCGCCCTGATTCAGCATATTTTGCAATCCTCCGCTAATAGCGTTCGCCGCTTCACCAATGGCTGCTTCGTTTTTATCGTTCGGAATAGCCGGATTATTAATAATACTATCCCCTGCATATTGCTTTACCAGGTCGAGGAGGTTTTCTAACATAATTTTTTAAGTTTAATCATTAAAGTGTGTTTTTTACCAGAAAGGGTTGCTTAAAGGTATAGATAATTTGAAAAATATATTTCACAATCAGATGTTATACTTCTCTTCAAACTCTGGCCCTATCAAAAGATAAGGCTCCTAACGGATATCCAAACCGCGTGATAATCGGTAACTTTGTGACTATTAATGATATACTAACATGAGTGAGCATCTTGCAAAGCGTTTTCTCGAGTCTGCTATCAAGAGAGTCAAGCATTATAAAGATCTTGGCGAGCGGACCTTTGAACAATTGGAAGAGAAGGATTTCTATTTCCGACCAAATGAAGCCTCTAATAACATCGCCATTATTATCCAGCACATGAGCGGAAATATGCTGAGCCGATGGAACGACTTCCTTACTACCGATGGAGAAAAGACCTGGCGGAACAGGGATACAGAATTTGCCGACCAGCACTATTCGAAAAAACAACTGCTGGAAATATGGGAAAAAGGCTGGAACTGCTTTCTAAGCGCTTTGATGAATTTGGAGGAGTCTGACCTTTTAAAGACTGTAAAGATTAGGAACGAGCCCATCCTCGCAGTAGATGCCATCAATCGCCAGTTAGCGCATTATCCGCATCATGTTGGTCAGATTCTGTACATCGGTAAAATGATTCGCGGAAACGACTGGAAGAGCCTTTCCATACCAAAGGGGAAATCAGACGATTTCAATGAAGAAATGAAAAAAAACTTCCAATAGGGTTGTATCAGTTGTCTGATCCATAAATCAGGATGTGCATTTCCC
>JACFNM010000362.1 GCA_019454915.1 Chitinophagaceae bacterium | reverse complement strand
GGACGCCTGGTTTGGTACCATGGAACTGCCGCTCATCCTGAAAAGATTTGGAGTAGATTATAAAACGGAATTGGTGGGAGAGCGCATGTTGAGTACACCCACGCATTATGCCTATATGAAAATTTCCGAAGGCTGTAACCGCACCTGCGCATTTTGTGCGATTCCCCTGATGCGCGGACATCATGTAAGCAAGCCGGTTGAACAATTGGTATATGAGGCAGAAAGGCTGGTGAGCAGGGGTGTAAAAGAAATCATGCTCATTGCACAGGAACTGACTTATTATGGACTGGATATTTACAAAAAGCGCGAGCTTCCCCGCTTGTTACATGCGTTGGCAGATATTAAAGGATTGGAATGGATTCGCCTGCATTATGCCTATCCGTCAAAATTTCCGTTGGAAATAATAGACGCGATGAAGGAACATCCCAATATTTGCAATTATCTCGATATGCCCATCCAGCACAGTAGTGATAAAGTTTTAAAAGCCATGCGCCGCCAGATAACGCGGAATGAGATGGAGGAACTGATTGGAGAAATCAGAAACCGGATTCCTGATATTTGTTTGCGTACAACACTCATTGCCGGATTCCCTGGAGAAACGGAGGAAGATGTGGACGACCTGAAATCTTTCCTGAGGAAGCACCGGTTTGATCGCGTCGGTATTTTTACGTATTCTCATGAAGAGGATACCGCTGCTTATGGACTGGAAGATACGATACCGAAGGAAGAGAAGAAGCGCAGGGCGGAGGAAATTATGGAAGTACAACAGGAAATCAGTTACGAAAAGAATCAGGAGAAAGTAGGCAAAGTATTTAAAGTGCTGGTGGATAAAAAGGAAGCCGGTCGTTACCTCGGACGTACCGAGTTTGATTCCGTGGAAGTAGATAATGAAGTGATTATTACTTCGGATCGTAAACCAAACATAGGAGAATTTGTGAATGTAGAGATTACGAAGGCGTATGATTACGATTTGGAAGGTGAAATAGTGGAGGACTAAATCCGACGCCGGTTGTATAGAAAAGTAAAGACGCTCATTTATTATTCAGATTTTCGGCGCTCTTGGTTATCTTTAACAGATAGGGTTACGATGACAAATTCTACCCATGCATAAACCTTAAGAAAGCATGCCGGATCACCAGGATAAAATTAATCTGCTATATAATAAGCTCCAGTCCCTGCTGGAAAAGCAAGAGCGTTTCTCCGAAGAGATAAGCAATTTACGGAAGGAGATAGAGGCATTAAGAACAGGCGGAGTGGAAAACCCTGCGGAGAAAAAAGAGTTCAAAGCGATTCAGGATTTCAAAAAAACTGACCCTCTATCGAAGACTGAGAAAGATCCTATAAGCGCTTCTCCTCCTGCTAATCTGATACCGGCGAAAGTTCAGCCGCCGGTTCAGCGCCCCGTTCGCAAACAATCTGCTGGTAAGTCGAACCTGGAAAAATTTATTGGTGAAAACCTGATTAGCAAAATTGGTATAGCCATTACGGTTATCGGAGTGGCTATCGGAGCCAAGTATGCTATTGATCACCAGCTGATCAGTCCGCTGACGAGAATTATCCTGGGATACCTCGCGGGCGTTGTTTTATTAGCGCTGGCCATCCGGTTAAAAAAGCAGTATGAAAATTTCAGCGCTGTTTTGCTAAGCGGTTCTATGGCGATCTTATATTTTATAACCTACGCCGCCTATAGTTTCTATGATCTCATTCCTCAAACTGCCACTTTTTTGCTCATGCTCCTTTTCACAGCCTTTACGGTGCTGGCAGCAATAAAGTACGATCGCCAGGTAATCGCGCACATAGGTATGGTGGGCGCTTATGCAGTTCCTTTTCTGCTGAGTGATGGTTCGGGAAGGATGCTGGTATTGTTTTCTTATATAGCGATTATTAACACCGGAATTCTTTTTATATCCTTCAAAAAAAACTGGAAGCCGCTCTACAATGTATCATTCGTATTAACGTGGCTTATTTACGGATTCTGGTTTATACTCGACTATCTAACAAGTGAGCATTTTGTGTTGGCGTTTACCTTTTTGACCATCTATTTCCTTTCCTTTTACATCGTATTTCTTGCTTATAAATTAGTTCGAAAGGAACAGTTCAACTTCAGAGACATTATTGCTTTACTCACAAATTCTTTCATCTTCTATGGTTTTGGATATCTTATCCTGAAGGATCATAAAACCGGTAGCCAGCTATTGGGACTTTTTACGCTGGGCAACGCCGTCATACACACTATCGTCGGACTGTTTATTCATCGTCAGAAACTTGCTGATCGGAACTTATTTTACCTGGTCTTTGGTTTGGTAATGGTCTTTACCACGATTGCTATTCCGGTTCAATTGGATGGCAACTGGGTCACCATGCTGTGGGCGGGTGAAGCAGCGTTGTTGTTTTGGATAGGAAGAACCAGGAATGTTTCTTTTTATGAAAAGCTGTCCTTGCCGCTCATGCTCCTGGCGGCATTCAGCCTTTTTCACGACTGGACAAGCGAGTACTATAGTTACCGGCCAACCTACCCCGAAACAAGAGTAACTCCGTTTCTCAACATCTTTTTTCTCACCGCTCTGTTGGTGATAGCAGCGTTTGGATGGATATCTTATATTAATCAAAAGAAAACCTTTCCGGATGGCAGGCACCCTTTAGGAAAATTTTCAAAGCCCGCAAATATTTTTATTGCTGTCATTCTGGTATTTACTGTTTATTATGCTGTTAGGATCGAAATAGAAACCTACTGGAATCAGCTTTATTTAGATTCCGCATTTGCAGGTCATTCTCAGGGTAATCAATTTGATGATTACGGCATGCGTCGGGAGCCGATCCTGTATGGAACGATATGGGTCATCAATTATTCGCTGCTTTTCGTTTCCGTTTTTGCTTTTGTAAACCTTAAAAAAATACATAGCGTACCGCTTGGATTTGTCACCGCCGGATTAATTATCCTTTCCCTGCTTGTGTTTTTAACCCAGGGGCTTTACGCCCTCAGTGAACTGCGCGTCCATTATCTCAACTCCAGGTCCTTATCGAATCATACCGACCGTGGTGTGTTTGATATGGGTGTAAGATATGTGTCGTATCTCTTTGCAGGATTGTCATTGGTCAGTCTTTATCTGTTGGTAAAGAAAATGCTTGTGAAGCGATACATCAGGATAGGCTTCGACCTGGTGCTACATGTATCTGTACTTTGGATAGCAAGCAGCGAAGTGATTCACTGGATGGAGTTAACCCATGCTAATGCTACCTATAAACTGGAGCTGAGTATTTTATGGGGAGTCTACTCGTTGTTTTTAATTTTCCTGGGCATCAGGCAAAAGAGGAAGCATCTTCGGATTGGGGCAATCATTTTATTTGGCGTGACCCTTCTCAAGTTGTTTTTTTATGATATTTATGAAATGGGGACTATTGCGAAAACCGTGGTGTTTATTTCATTGGGCGCCCTGTTGCTCATTATCTCTTTTCTGTACAATAAATACAAGCATATTATTACGGATGAAGGCGTTAGTTAAAATTCTTCTCACTTTTTGTTGTTCATTACTCTTTTTTTGTGGACGGGCTCAAATGCAGGACTACAGATACCAAAGAGAGCTAACCGGCGTGTCGGCGCAATGGCACAGGGTCATCCTTCCGGATGAGATATTCGGTAAAGTTGCTCCCGATTTGAGAGACATCCGGATTTTTGGCATCACCACTTCTGGTGATACGGTAGAATCTCCCTATCTGTTGCAGGTGATGCGGGAGAAGGAATCTCATAAAGAAGTTCCCTTTCAACTGTTCAACAGGGTTGAAACGAAGAGCGGTTTTTTCTACACGTTTGAGGTTAAAGAGAATACCCCGGTTAACCAGATCAAACTAAAGTTTACCCAACAAAATTTTGATTGGTTGGTAGCACTTGAGGGCAGCCAGGACCAACGGGATTGGTTTACAATCATCAAAGATTATCGGATATTATCCATAAAGAATGAATTGACCGATTTTCAATTTACTACGCTAAATATTCCGGACTCAAAATATCGTTATTACCGGGTGTTTATTGAGGCAAAAATCAAACCGGATTTGATTCATGCGGATATTGGGCAGAATGTTA
>JACFNM010000361.1 GCA_019454915.1 Chitinophagaceae bacterium | reverse complement strand
GTCAAAAGAACCCGCAGGCGACATTTCCTGCTCTGGCTTTGGCCTGGGTAATTTCAAATGAAGCCTTTTTTAACGTATCGGCGATTGACTTCCTGAAGTTAAGGTTATCGCGCGGTATGAATGGAAATAGGAATATAGGAATATATGCATCGCTTGCCACCTTAGGCTCGATTTTAGATTATGATGAAGGAGTGAGAACCGGGGTATATAATTCGACTTTAGCTAATCCGGATTTAAGATGGGAAAAGACGCTTTCCAATGACATTGGGTTGGATATGGAACTGTTTCAAAGTCGTTTAGCTTTATCTATCGACGCTTATGTTTCAAAAACAACTGATTTATTAATGAACCGTCAGTTGCCCATTATTACAGGCTTTAGCAGTATTACTACAAATCTGGGTCAATTGAATAACAGGGGATTGAATATATCGGTGAATACAGTTAACGTTAAGAATAAAAATTTCGAATGGGAGTCCAGCCTGGTATTTTCTTTGAACAGGAATAAGATTGTTAAGCTTTTTGGAGACATGGGGACTTACAAGTTGCTTGGACAAACGCATACCGGAGAACTGCCGGATTTCACCAATGGATGGTTCCCTGGTCAAGCGAGTGACGTAGTGTGGAATTATAACGTCCTTGGCGTTTGGCAGACAGGAGAGAAAGACGGGGCCGTTGTGTATGGCCTTGCTCCCGGAGACTGGAAGGTGAAAGATGTGAATGACGATAAGAAACTGTTGCAATTTGACGACAAGCAATTTATTGGGCACACCATTCCACAATATAATATTGGTTTTAGGAATGAATTTACAATCCTGAAGAACTTATATGCTTCAGTTTTTTTGAGGGCTGATCTGGGATTCATTCGGTCAATACCGAGATTAACTACCAATAATTCGGTACTAGACCGGCAAAATATCTGGTCTTGGCCGTACTGGTCCTTAAATAATCCATCCAATGAATTTGCCCGTTATATATTTCCGGATAATTTGGGTCAGTATGAAGGAGGAATCACCATTTATAAGAAGACGAGTTTTGTGCGGGTACAGGATATAAGTCTGTCTTATAGTTTTACTCAGAATTGGATACATCGGGTAAGGTTGAGAGATTTGAGAGTGTTTGGAGCTATAAACAATTTCCTGACTTTCACCAAATGGCCCGGATTCGATCCTGAGTCAGGTATGATGCCGATGCCAAGAGTATTTACAATAGGAGTGAATGCTTCTTTATAAACTGATACCCTAAACAATATAATCTCATTCAATAAAAAGATTGACTATGAAATCATATAAAATTATCCTGATTGTAGCTTTCTCGTTTTGGATACAATCTTGCAACAAAGATTTCTTAAAACCGAAGCCGCTTTCCTTTTTCGCTCCGGAAAATGTTTACGTTGATAAAGCCGGGTTTGAATCAGGGCTTGTAACTGTCCGCAAAGATTTAAAAAATGATTTTTATCTGGAGTTTAATCCTTTGAACGCGGATATCAGCAGTACGGATGCCGGTGTTATTTATTGGGCAGCAAATTGGGATGCGGTGACTCCTTCTACCGGAACCTATCTGCCTTATCTCCCTTTGTTTGGAAGAATTTATGGCTATATAAAGAATACCAACGTTATCATTTCGCGCATTGATGATATTACTTGGGATAATCAGGGGGATAGAAATGCAATTTTAAGCGAAGCGTTATTTTACCGTTCTTATTGGTATTACCGGTTGGTTCATAGCTATGGTGACGTTCCCTGGAGTGGTGAAGAAGTTTCGGGCGCCAAACTGGATTTCCAGACGTACTCAAAGTGGGCAATTCTTAAGAAGATACAGTCTGACCTGGAGTTTGCGGCGGATAACCTGCCGGCAAACGGGCCAAAATACAGACCCTCAAAATACGCAGCCCTTCAGTTGCTATCCAAAATATATATGGAGAATCTGGAATTCGATAAAGCGATTGAAGCGGCATCTGCAATTATCAATGGACCTTTTGGACTGATGGATCATCGCTTTGGATCTGAGGCGTCAAATTCTTATAGAAATGTTATCTGGGATTTGCATCGTCCGGAAAACAAGGCTTTGTCTGAAAATACGGAAGGAATATTCATTCTTTACGACAGAAATGAAGCACCGGAAGGAGCGAAATTGAAATCTTTTGCAATGCGAAACTTTACACCTGCCTGGTGGCATAGCGGTGTAAAAGATAGCGAGGGTAAAAGAGGTACTCTGGATAAGTTTCCAGATGGGAAAAACACGCCGGAATATGATTCTTTGGGTAGAGGAAATCCGAATATTACGACAGTTCCCTGGTTTAATTATGACTTATGGAGGGATGGTTCTTACACCTGGGAAAATACTCCTGATTTAAGGAGAGCGGGTGGAAACTGGATAAATACAAAAGATCTTAAGTACAATAATCCCGCATCAGTGGATTACGGGAAACCCATTGATGCAAACAATTTTAATAACCTTACCGACAGCCTACAGTATTTGTTCCCTTTCCCCTGGTATAAAATTAAATTTCCTGAACCGCCAGGATACACGGGACACCCTTTTGGTGGGTATGGAGATTATTATGTTTACCGCTTAGGAGAGACTTATCTTATCCGAGCTGAGGCTTATTATTGGAAAGGACAGTTAGATTTGGCAGCAGCAGACATAAATGCGGTGAGAACACGCGCTCATGCTTCGCCAATTACCTCTGCTGAGGTTACCCTGGATTACATCTTTGATGAGAGAGCAAGAGAGTTATACATTGAAGAAATGAGGCATACAGAAATGGTCAGAGTATCTTTAATCCTTGCTAAACAAAATAAAGACGGGTATAACGAAGCTAGTTTTTCTGATCATAACTGGTACTATGACAGGGTGATGGCGCATAACCAATTTTTCCAACTTGGGATAATGGGCAATAACATAATTACCATCAAACCACATAATGTGTTTTGGCCTATAGACGTAAAAGTAATAACAGCAAACACAAAAGCAGTAATTAATCAAAATAAAGGATATACTGGGTCAGAAACTAATGAAGCGCCAGTTGAAGTAATTCCTTAGCCAAAGTATGGGCTGCAAATGAATACTTACTTTGATTTTCACGACTTTTGCTGAAGGAATAAACTTCATATTACGGAAGCGAGTGGACGATCGAAAATGTTTATTTATAGTATGCGTGAATGAGTTGAGGGGAGGACTTGTCATTGCGTTTCAACCGGGGTTCGCCGTAGCTTTTGGCTCTACTGCAGAATTCCGGTTAAACAGTGACAAAGAAACAATGAAGAATTAAGAAATAAATTGAATATTTCAAAAGAGGATCCCGACTTACCATCCTTGTGATGATACCATTTGTAGCACTTAAAATTATATATAGTTAACGATGATAAAATTGTCTCACCTGAAACGAAATTTGCCGATTATCTTTCTCTGTTTGTTGAGTTATGGCGCATCTCTTGCTACTGACCAGGTCGCACATGCTGACGGCTGGGAAGCAGGAGTCGCCAAGACCAACATCACCCCGAAAGAGTCCTTGTGGCTTGCAGGCTATGGGAGCCGCGATCGCCCTTCCGACGGAGTGATTTCAGACTTATGGATAAAGGCGCTTGCGCTGGAAGATAAAGAAGGACGGCAATCTGTACTGGTGACTATGGATCTGGAAGAAATTCCGAAAAGTATTTCAGAAAGAATAAAAGCCGGATTGAGTAATCTGTATGGATTTTCCAGAGCCCAGGTTGTGCTCAATGTCTCCCACACACACAGTAGCCCGGTATTGGAAGATTTTGGTGATATCTATCCGCTTGATTCTGTTCAAAGGGAAAGAATAAAAACATATACGGATGATTTCGTGAAGAAGTGCGATGAGTTCAAAACAGCCGGCGAAATTGTATTCAGGAAACGGTATTGCGCGTTTTCAGGTGAACAGGCGGAATAACAGCGAACCTTCGTTGAATTCATTAAGTAATCTGAGCGGTCCCAATGATTACGCCGTACCGGTGCTAAAAGTGGTGAATCAATCGGGTAAGATGCTGGCCGTGATGTTTGGATATGCCTGCCATAACACCGTGTTAGCAGACTATAAATGGTCTTGAGATTATGCAGGATTCGCTCAGGAAGAACT
>JACFNM010000360.1 GCA_019454915.1 Chitinophagaceae bacterium | reverse complement strand
TCAACGGTTTCTTCAGCGCGTTGATCGCCATAGCCGTTGTATTAATCTTTATCCTTGGCGTTGAGCGTTGGCTGCCGGAAATCAAAGCGCTGAGGGATTTTGTGTTATTGGGTGTCCTCTTTATCGGGCTGATCATTATTGGGATTGGCATCACTTTCATCAGTACCCACCGGAGCGTGACAAAATACCTGAAGATGAAACTCGATGATCTGTATTAAAGATTTTCCTTTTCTTATCTTCGCGCCATGGAAGGGCTCATAGAAAAAATTGAAAGCTATCGCCGCGAAATTGATGATTTCTCTGCTTCCGGTGCGGAAGGGGCGGAGCGATTTCGTATTGCATATTTAGGCAGCAAGGGCGTCGTTAAAGCGCTGATGGGAGAGATGAAGCAGGTGCCGGTAGACAAGAAGAAGGAATTGGGGCAGATTCTCAATGAATTCAAACAATACGCGGAATCGCGCTACCAGGCGTTGAAAGAATCTAACCAACAGGGGCAAGAAGTATCCGCTGTTGATTTAGACCTGACTTTACCGGGAGACAATATCCCCATTGGCAGCCGCCACCCTATCAGTCTGATGCGCAACCGGATTATTTCCATATTTCAGAGATTAGGCTTTTCTGTAGCCGAAGGTCCGGAGATAGAAGACGACTGGCATAATTTCACGGCGCTCAATTTGCCCGAATACCATCCTGCGCGCGATATGCAGGACACCTTCTATATTTCCACCGATCCGGCGTGGATGCTTCGGACGCACACAAGCAACATACAAATCAGGGAAATGGAGAAGGGCGTTTTGCCGCTTCGGATTGTGTGCCCCGGACGGGTTTACCGAAATGAAACCATCAGTGCCAGAAGCCACTGTTTCTTTCACCAGGTAGAAGGTTTGTACATTGACGAAAACGTTTCTTTTGCCGACTTAAAGCAAACGCTGTATTTCTTCGTGAAGGAAATGTATGGCGACGAGGTAAGTATCCGCTTTCGTCCGAGCTATTTTCCCTTTACCGAACCCAGCGCCGAGATGGATATTAGCTGCCAGTTATGTCACGGAAAAGGATGTAACGTCTGTAAATATACCGGATGGCTGGAAATACTAGGCTGTGGTATGGTACATCCCAGGGTGCTTCAAAATTGTAATATTGATCCCGAAAAATACACCGGCTTTGCTTTTGGCATGGGTGTGGAGCGTCCGGCATTATTGAAATATGGTATTAATGATATCCGCTTGTTCAGCGAAAATGACGTTCGTTTCCTGAAGCAGTTCAGCGGGCTGGTCTGATGGCGTTTAAAGGAAGTTGTGGGAGAATAGCCGACAGGCAATACAATGAACTAAACTATCTATCCGAATGATTTTAGTAACGGGCGGTACCGGACTTCTGGGGAGCTATTTATTGCGAGAGCTTGCGGCCCGTGAACAAAAGGTGATAGCATTATACCGGAAAGAAATCCCCAAAAACATTGACAGCCCCCAAATTCAGTGGATAAACGGCGATATCCTCGACGTGGTTTTATTAGAAGAGATAATGGAGCAGGTAGATTTCGTATACCATTGCGCCGCCACAGTTTCTTTTAATCCCCGGAAAAACGACGAGCTAAAGAAAGTCAACATAGAAGGCACAGCGAACGTGGTAAATGCTTCGTTAAAATCAGGCGTTCAGAAGCTAGTGCACGTCAGCTCTGTATCCGCCCTGGGTGTTAAGCATGACGGTAGCCTGATTTCCGAAAATTCCGCCTGGGAACAAGATCGCCATAGTTCCTTTTACAGCCGAAGCAAATACTTTGCCGAATTAGAGGTCTGGCGCGGGATGGCCGAGGGCCTGAAAAGTGTGATTGTGAACCCGTCTCTTATTTTAGGGGCCGGCAACTGGGAAAACGGTTCATCGGCTCTTTTTAAGAAAGCCTGGGAAGAGTTTCCCTGGTATACTGAAGGGGGAGGAGGAATGGTGGATGCCGGAGATGTTGCCCGGGTTATGATTTTATTAATGGAAAGCGAAATCACTAATGAGCGGTTTATCATCAATGCTGAAAACCGATCCTTTAAAGAATTATTTACCCGGGCCGCTGAACGCTTCGGTAAAAGACCTCCTCACAAAAAGGCGTCCCGCTTTATGACCGGCTTGTTGTGGCGTATAGAGAAAATAAGGACCTGGGTAACGGGTAGCGAACCTTTACTTACAAGAACTGCCGCTGAGGCAGCGGGAAGAAGGGTTTATTATGATAATACCAAACTGCTGAAATTCCTGCCCGGATTCCAATATAAGCCATTGAATCAAACGATTGATGAATGCTGCAATCAGTATATGCAGATGCAATAATTTCTAAGTGATCAAGTTATTATATATTTCAACCGGTAAGAGAATGGGCATAGTTGCAGCAGATTATAGGCAAACAGGCGAGGCTAAAATAACCATGGCGTAACGTAGAGGTGATTTTGTACGGTATAATGCTAATTTCCATCCAATGATAAGAATCTTGTATTTAGTGTGCATCCTGAGTTTACCCGTATTGGGTATGGCTCAGAGCCATTTCCGGGTTACCGGAAAAATAATTGACGACCAGACCGGAGAATCCCTGCAGGGCGCCTCCGTATTTTGCCAAAACACCACTATCGGAACCGTGAGCAATGCGGAAGGAGAATTCAGGCTCAACTTAAGCAACGGAGGATATGACTTGGTGGTATCATTTATGGGATACGAAACGCAAACCGTCAGAATTAGTAATACGATGCCCGAAGTTGCAGAACTGACCATAGCGATGCACGCTAAGGAGAAAAGTCTTGAAGAAGTTTCGATTGTTATCACCAACGAAGTAGCCAATGGCTGGGAGAAGTATGGTTCATTTCTGATGGATAATTTTATCGGAAAGACGCCCAACGCCAGAGATTGTGAAATTGCTAATCCGGAGGTACTGCGTTTCTTCTACAGCAGAAAGAAAAAGAGGCTTAAGGTCATCAGTGATTCGGCATTAATCATCAGCAATAAGTCGCTCGGGTATGTAATCCGCTATCAATTAGACTCGTTTATACACGAATATAATGAGAACAAAACCCTGTATGCCGGGTATCCTTTTTTTGAACAGATGGAAGGAAGTGAAGAAGAGGTGGCTAACTGGTTAGAAAAACGGAAAGCGGCTTATAACGGCTCGGTTCTTCAGTTTTTACGCGCCTACCACGACAGCACGCTGCAGGGCGATGGCTTTAAAATTGAACTTATTAATGACGGAGCAAAAAGGTCAACTCCTATTTATAACCCCTATATATCACCCTATTTTGACACGTTAGACTATAAAAGAGTGGAGCTGTTTTTCCCCGGCAAACTGAGGGTGGCCTATTTTAAGGAGAAACCCGATCCTGCTTATTTGATCTCCGGTAAGTTACCTGAAGATACTCCGGTGCAGGTATCCATTTTGGATGTTGCCAATGGAATTACCGTTGAGGAAAACGGCTACTATTTCGATCAAAAAGATGTGTTGACATTGGGATATTGGGCATGGAAAAAAGTAGCCGATGCGCTTCCGTATGACTATCACCCCGACACCGACACGGGATATAAGCCTCCCGTAGAAGAGGATAGCGATGACCCCGAGGAGCATACAGAAGAAGGAGAAGATACTGCCTCTTCCGGCAATTAGTTTTCTCCGCCCATCACCTGCTTCCATAGTTCGGGTATTCGTTTAATCCAAATCAATTCCCGTTTCTTGATTCGTGCCTCCTCAGCCGGGTACCCAAAATAAACTTTATCTCCTTTGAGCGAGTTGCTTATTCCACTCTGAGCGAGAACGATAGCATTGTCGCCAATAGAAATGGTTTTGGTTACTCCTACCTGTCCCCATAAGGTTACCCCATCTCCAATTTCCACTCCTCCTGCAATACCGACCTGGGCCGCCAGCAAACAATTTTTACCAATAATGGTATCGTGCCCTACATGCACCATGTTATCAATTTTTGTGCCGCGCCCAATGAGGGTGTCATGGGTAACTCCCCGGTCAACAGTACAGCCCGCTCCTATCTCCACCTCATCCTCTATCACTACTCTGCCACAACTTTCCATTTTCCGGAACCAGACGTCCCGATCCTTTTTGGTGTTATAATAAAAAGCGTCGGAGCCTATAA
>JACFNM010000359.1 GCA_019454915.1 Chitinophagaceae bacterium | reverse complement strand
AACCAAGACTTTCAAAGAACTATCAGCCGATGCGGCTTAAATTAATTATTCTAAAAACATAAAAGAATTGCAATACTATGGTCGCCCTGTCTTATGCACCGAATACATGTCGCGTGGAAGCCGGAGCACTTTTCAGGCGATACTGCCTATTGCAAAGAAATATAACGTAGCTGCATACAACTGGGGACTGGTGGACGGAAAATCTCAAACCAAATATCCCTGGGACAGTTGGGAAAGACCTTATACCGGAGAACCGCCGCTTTGGTTTCATGATATTTTCAGAAAAGATGGTAGCCCGTATAAAAAAGAAGAAACTGATTTGATCAAACAACTGACCGGCAGATAAATCAACCTTTATGAACCGTTTTTGTAAACCATTACTCCTTCTGACCGGGCTATTATTTTCGGTCGTATTGTTTGCCCGGCAAAAACCCAATATCATCTATATACTGGCGGACGATTTGGGTTACGGCGACCTGAGCTGTATGAATGAGAATTCAAAAATTAAAACGGTTCATATAGACAAGTTGGCCGAAGAAGGAATGAAATTTACCAATGCGCACAGCAATTCTGCGGTCTGCAGCCCAACACGGTATGGTGTGCTTACGGGCAGGTATGCCTGGCGCACCCGGCTACAGGATGGTGTGTTATGGGGTTACGACACGATGCTCATTGCGAATAATCGCTCAACGCTGGCGTCTCTGCTGAAGGCTAATGGATATTATACCGCCTGCATCGGTAAATGGCATCTTGGGTTAAACTGGAACAGGGATGAATCCGGCGCCTTCGATTTCTTTAAGCCGCTCAATGCTGGCCCCCGGCAGGTTGGGTTTGACTATTTCTTTGGAATCCCCGCTTCGCTGGACATGCATCCCTATTTTTATATAGAAAATGACAGGGTCACCGCTAAAAAGCTGGATAGCACAAAGGGAGATACGGGCAAAAGATTTTGGAGAGCCGGCCCTGCGGGAGATGATTTTAAGCACGAGGAGGTTTTAGAACACATGACCGAAAAGGCAGTTGACCTTATTAAAGAAAGGGCGCGATCAAACCAGCCTTTCTTTCTATACTTTCCGCTTCCCGCGCCACATACGCCGATTTTACCTTCCGTTGCTTATTTAGGAAAATCGGGCACCAATGCCTATGGCGATTTTGTATTGATGACGGATGCCATGGTAGGCAAAATAACAGAGGCAGTAAAATCTGCGGGTATCGAAAATAACACGATGATTGTTTTCACGAGCGACAATGGCTGTTCTCCCATGGCGGATTTTCCCGAACTGGAAGCCGTGGGGCATTACCCCAGTTATGTGTACAGGGGCGCCAAGGCAGATATCTATGAAGGCGGACACCGGATTCCGTTCATCGTAAAATGGCCGAAGAGGGTGCGGGCAGAAACGGTTACCCATACGCCCGTTTGCCTCACCGATTTTATGGCGACGCTTGCAGACCTTGTTCATCAACCATTAAAAGACAATGAGGGCGAAGACAGTTATAGCATTATGCCTCTACTGCTACAAAAAAAAGGTTACCAACGGACCAGTATCATTCACCATTCCATTGACGGAAATTTCTCCATCAGCAAAAACAACTGGAAACTCATTTTCGCCCGTGGATCCGGCGGCTGGAGCGCCCCTACTGAGAAAGCAGCAAAAACCGAAGGACTGCCGGCCATACAGTTGTACCATCTCAACGACGATATTAAAGAAACAAAAAATGTAGCGGCGGTCAATCCCGCTGTAGTTAAAGAGTTAACAGCCATCCTCCAATCCGTAGTTGAAAACGGGAGATCCACCAAAGGCAAAAAACAACAAAATGATGTACCTGTAGTATGGAGAAAATAATGCTTCCTATCCCTGAGGCTCACTATAAAATATAGTTTTATACGGATACCTGATATGATACAGTTCGCGGACTTTCCCGAGCAATATTTTCCGTAACTCATGGACATTTTGCTTCAGGGTGGCAGAAATAAAAATACAGTTCCCCTGCGTTTCATTGATCCACTTCTGTGTCAATTCATCCAGCAACCGGGCTTTGGTATCCTCGTCTAACCACTCATCAAAAGTATTGGCCACGTACAAATCCATTTTATTAAAAACCGTAATCACCGGTTTATCATAACAACCCAAATCCTGCAGTGTCTTTTTTACCACCTTCATCTGATCTTCAAACTGCGGATGAGAAATGTCTACTACGTGCAATAAGATATCACTCTCCTTAACCTCATCCAGCGTACTCTTAAAACTCTCCACCAAATGATGAGGAAGTTTTCTGATAAACCCAACGGTATCACTTAGCAGGAACGGTGTGTTTTCCAGCACCACCTTGCGCGTTGTAGTATCCAGGGTAGCAAATAATTTATTTTCTGCAAACACTTCGCTTTTGCTCAGCAGATTCATCAGGGTTGACTTACCCACGTTGGTATAACCCACCAGAGCAACACGGATAAATTCACCTCTTTCTTTACGCTGTGTGAAAGCCTGTTTATCAATACCCTCCAGTTTTTTTCGTAACAAAGCAATTTTGTCCCGTACAATCCGCCGGTCGGTTTCTATTTCTGTTTCACCCGGGCCTCTTGTACCTATTCCTCCGCCTAATCTTTCAAGGTGTTTCCACATCCCTTTCAACCGGGGTAGCAAATACTGATATTGTGCTAACTCCACCTGGGCTTTTGCCTGAGCCGTTTTGGCCCTGCCGGCGAAAATATCGAGGATCAAATCGCTCCGGTCAATTACTTTTATACCCAGTGCTTTTTCAATATTAGAAATTTGTGAACCCGTTAGCTCGTCGTCGAAAATAGCCACATGAATATCGCCATGTCTTACAATGTACTCACGGATTTCCTCTAATTTTCCGCTACCGATAAAGGTTTTGCTATCGGGGTGCGGAAGTTTCTGATAGAATCTCTTTTTGGCCCGGGCGCCGGCGGTCTCCGTGAGAAAAGCCAGCTCATCAAGATATTCCCGCAGGTGATGTTCCGTCTGCGTTTTATGTACCAGCCCTACCAAAATGGCATTTTCTTCCTGAAAAGACTTCTTCGCTTTCTCTATCAATTTCTACGGTTTATTAAGATGCAAAGATACCGTTCAAAGGAGGAATTATGAAAAACGGATGCAAGCGGCATCCGTCCAATAACAATGTGCATCCGAAATAAGTAAGATTACAGGCCGCTTATTGTTAACCCAAAGCTGAAGGGTTTCACATTGGGGCCGGCGCCTTCCTTAATAAACTCATTAAACTGGTAAGTGCCAAAAACAGTGAACACACCCCATCCGGCACGAAGCGTTCCGGCTAAGCGGGTAGAATTAAAATTTCTCCGGTCTCTTATCTTTTGAGTATACCCACCAATCCCTTCTCTGTCACGACTTACTTTAGCCTTGGTGTGTGCATCCACCATGGTACCCACTTTAACGCCGAGGGCCACTTTAAAACTCGAATTATATTTATCCGGATTCTTAACGAACCGCAATTCTAACGGAACTTCAAGGTAGCTGGTGGCTATTTTATACTTTTTGTAGGAACTAATCGTATCGTATGCAAAATTCAAGGGATATTTCCGCAAATCCACCGACGTCTTCTTAAAAAACATATTGTCGGTACCCAAGCCGGCGCCCACCGCAGCACTGAACTGGTTATTGGATTTAAAGGGAAAATCAAACATAAAATACACATTAAAAGTCCTGCTCAGTCCGCCCGTTCTAAAAGAATCCGGTGCGCCAGCCCACCCGTGGTAACCGAGTTGCAGCATAAAATGGTCGGCAGCTCTTCCGGAAATCTGACTGCTGTTACGCCCCTTTTTGAGATGAAGCGTATCTGTCTCTGTTTGTGCCCATAAAATACTACCAGGTAATAAAAACGAAATAACCAGTAAGAAGCGCTTCATAATTCAGTTTAAGTGGCAAATGTATCCTGCATCAGGTTAAAAAAAGGTTAAAGAGAACAATTAAAAAGGGCTTTTTTCATGGTGACCCTTTATAGAGATCCCGGTAGGATCAATAGCCTTCAACGGCAAGGCATTAATAAATAAAATGAGTGGACCCTGCTGGGCTTGAACCAGCGACCCCCTGATTATGAGTCAGGTGCTCTAACCAGCTGAGCTAAGGGTCCTTTCT
>JACFNM010000358.1 GCA_019454915.1 Chitinophagaceae bacterium | reverse complement strand
AAGTTAACCATTTTCTTCGCTGCCACGCCCCCACATGGATTCATATCAGGGATAAAGTTGAAGGAGGCATGGCGTCAGCGATTTCATCCAACCCGGGTCTTCGCCGTGTGGGAGAGAAGCGAGGGGGCGAGACCCGGTGAATATGGTATTGAGCTAAAATAAGGTAATGGGAAACGCATTCCGTAAAAGATAACAACAACAGCGCAGAGGTCTCATGGCTCTTCACAAAGGCTTTTTATGAAGATCCCTACGCGATTCAAAGTTCTCCGTCAATAGCTGGCTGGGGCAACAATGTAATCTCCGCTTCCGTCCTCAAAAAATATCGTATTTTCTTCTGATTTCACTTCAGCAGTAAAGTTTACTTTTCCATCTCTGCTTTTTATATTCCAAACACCCGGTTTCATCCCTGTCAAAGCAACCTGGTATTTACCACCCGCGGGTATCTTCAGTTCAAAACTATTGCTGATAAAATCATTACCCTTACTCATACTCACTACCCTGTCTGCCAGCGTAACCACATAGCTGACAGGCGTCTCTTCATAACTTACGGGAAGCGGTCTGGTATCGCCGGCCACCATTTGAAAAATCGTTAGAAAACGATCATTTTCGCTGGCTTTCTTTGGTGAAATCATAATCCGGTGCCCGTGTGCTTCCGGTTCTTGCGATTTGGGCGGTTCATATTTATGCCCAAAAACACTATTGGCATCTTCTCCGCTTAAAATCTCCATCTGGCGGTCTGCCGGCGCAGGAATCAGCATCTTCACATGCGTCTTTCCTACAAGGCCCTCCCGCTGGTTTTGAAGTATTACCCCATCATCTGTTTTTTCCGGCATGTTATAGGCATTGATCTGCCAGTATTTCTTAAACTCCGGATTTGCAGTAGTCATATCATCTGTCAGTATAATGGCAGCCGGAATGTCTTCTCTCCCTAAGTTCAGAAAACAAAACCCCCGTGTGTAAGCTTTCATCTTGGATGAATAAGCCTTGGTAAGGTCTGCCTGAAAATAGCTAAAGGCAGGTCGCATCACAGACGGTCCGAAGCTGCCCGACAACACCCGGCCATTATTGAACTGCGGATCTGTCTGGGCCTCGTGAGGTGTTCGGGGATTACGTTGGTTATACCTCGTTCCACCGTCATTGGACTCAATATTACCAAACTTCTCACCCGGATCCACCGCAAGCATCATACTGTGAGAAATCGAACGCTTGTTAAAGTTCATATCGTACGGTGTACCGTAGAATACATATTCCCCGAGATCGCCAAACTGAAAACCGCGGTAGTATAGCTGAATTGATCCCGCATCTGCATGCTGGTGGTTGCCAAAATGGTAGCCCCCTCCCTTGATCTCAGCAACCACATCATTGCTGTTCATACCAATATGCCAGCCCGTACGCGCTACCATCGAGCCCAGAACCGGCCCAAAGTTCATCGTCAGCGGAAGTGATTCCATACTGCTTTCTGCCTGGAGTCCCGGGTCATTTAATAGCAAGACTAAAATAGGATTTTCAGATATTCCGCCCTGACGCTCAAATTCCGCCTTTAAAACAGGATCATATGAATAAGTATAATTCATAAACATCGTAAGTGGTGACTTCCAGTAATAAAACTCTCCGGCAGGACCAGCGCTAAAACCATCTCCATCACGTAGCATCTGCCCATCCGGAATACGCATATATTGCCAGAACTTGCGGACTTCCCTTATATTGTCATCAAATACCGGGTTATCATTCATCCTGCGAAATATCCATGCCGCGTGCATCTCCCATGCAAAACGATATGCACCATAGTCAACCCCCTGGTTATGCCTAGGCGACTGATACTCAAAACGACGCATTGGCACCAATTGCTCCAGGACTTCGTACGATGTATATTGATAAGGTAACGGATCTTCATTATAAATGGCTATGCTCATGGAGAGTAAATCCCGGTTAACCTGAGCTTCGGATCCATGACCATTAATAATACTCTGTTTGAAAGGTGGCCATCCACACTCCATATCATCGGCCAAACGCATCATATTTTTGTAAAGAATTTCCCTATCCTTTTCATCAAGAAGATGATAACACCAGTCGTACACCTCTGACGCAGTGTATATTGCACGGCCTATCTCGCGGGTGATATCCAGTATATTACCAAATTCTACATGAGACATATAATCCACCATCAACCGAATCGCCTCAGCACCTGTTTTTTTATCTCCTGTCATCAGGTAATAAAATGCTTTGGCTTCCGCAGCTTTTTCAAGCCTGTCATTATACGACACCTCTGCATCCGGGACAAATGCAAAATCAAAGGGCGTAAGAGCCAACTCTTTGACCTTTTCCCACTTCGCCCGGTTCTCTCCCTGGTTTAATCGCGATTTTACTACCGGCAACGACTGTTCGTTCAGCCAAAGGCGGGGGTGGCCGGAAGGTGGTACAATTTTCGGACGGTAACCCTGAGCAGCTGTTGGCACTGCCGGTGGTACGTATGATGCCAGTTCTATATGCCCTAATCTTACACCACGTGGTAACCATATCTTCAATTCCTGCTCCTCACCGCTCAACCCGAATTTCCCGGATACCTGTTTCGACACCGGCCTGGCAAGATCCCACGGTACATACACCACCCGCTTCGTGGGGCGCTGGTCGCCTATCTGGATTCTCATAAACAGCGATTCAAACTTACTCTTCGCCTTTTGCATGAGTGCAGTACCATCAGAATCAGTCACAGCAAAAGTTGTCATCACATAACGACCCGGCTTTGAAACTCTTATATTAAAGGTGACATCGGGTTCGGCTCGTTCACCGTCAATGGCATCAGAAACTCCGGGTTTCAACGTCACTCCTTTTTTACTGTCCAACCGGTCATCCGTAACAATATCAGCAACCTGGTGGTTTATCTTTCCATCCCCGGCATCAATCCGGTAAACAGTTCGTTCTACAGCTTTAGATCCAGAATTCACTTTGCAACCTGTAAAGACGACAATTAGGTACATCAAGCCCAATACTACCAGGCGGTTATTCTTAATCATATACTTTATGTTTTTAAAATCCAGGTTATGATGGTTCATTATCATCGATCATTTTTTCAATCAAAAAATACAACTTTTATCTTATTTTCAAGTAAACTTAATTACCCGGAGTTCAGTCCAGCCCGGGTCTTCGCCGTGTGAGAAAGAAGTGAGGGGCGAGGCCTATGCGAATATTCTATTCTTGGTCGCCTCGCCGTTGCCAAACTTAAGGCAGATAAATAGTGCATGTAAGATTAGGTGACGGAGTCACCGAAGAACATAGAGAATACGTAGTCGGGAGACCTCCAGCACGACTTAAAGGTTTATCAAAGGGGTTGCTGGCTGGTGTGGAAGAAACGGAGAATATGAACGACATGATTGGGTTCATCGATGGTGAACATGATGAGATAAGGGAAAGTGGCCATAGGTTTGCATCGTATATTACGGTATCGGACAGCCGAAGCAGTGGGTGTAATTGCTATTCGGTTTAGATATTCTTCAGCCAGATCGGCAAATCTGTATCCAAGGTCTTCGGCTTGTAGGTTATAATATTCAACAGCGACAGCTAAATCGTTGCCTGCGGTTGGGGTAATTAAAATGGTATAGTGGGGCATTATGGTTTTTTATACCGTTGTTTGATATCATTCCACTTAAATAGATAGCCGGGGTTGTTTTTAATAGTATCCAGTTCTTTGTCCAATGCGGCTTTCTGATCTGGCGTGAGTTCAATGGTATCTTCTTCCACTGGTTCTACTGCTTCCACTTTAATAAGATCTTCAATCAAAGCTGCGGCATATTGCTTTTTAATGCGAAGATGTAATGTATCGGTCATAAAATAAATATTTAAGAGGCAAAGAATCCACGTCGCAGGGGTCTCATGGCTCTTCACAATGGCTTTTTATGAAGACCCCGGTGCGACTCAAAATATGGTAACCTTCATATATGTATGAAACAATACGGTCAAATAAACGACATTGCAAATTTACACAACATAATTATCGTAACAAAAGCATAAAAATCGACAGCGCAGGGGGTATCGTGCTCTTCACAAAGGCTTTTTATGAAGGCCTTCTTCCCAGCAACGTCTCGCCAAAGGCCCTGTGCAATTGCCGCGGACGTTGTG
>JACFNM010000357.1 GCA_019454915.1 Chitinophagaceae bacterium | reverse complement strand
GCCAGAGTGGCTTATACACTATTTAATGATCAATGGAGATTTTTCGTCCAGGCGGACAATATCCTTAATCGTCAATACAGCGATTTGCTGGGGGCGCCTATGCCGGGCCGCTGGTTGATGATGGGTTTAAGATGGCAATGGAATAAAAAAGGTAATTAATCATTTTTCCGGTTAAAAAGGTCTTTCCGTCCCTTACCTGATCTTCTCTTTTACCAGTTCAATCACCCGGCTGATCGGAAGTCTTTCCTGTGTCATGGTGTCCCTATAGCGAATGGTAACGGTATGATCATCTTTGGTTTGGTGGTCCACGGTGATGCAGAAAGGAGTACCGATAGCATCCATCCGGCGATAGCGTTTCCCTATGGTATCCTTTTCTTCATAAAAGCAATAGAACTCCTGCCGGCAATCATTCATAATCGATCTTGCAATTTCCGGCAATCCATCCTTCCTGGTCAGGGGAAGTATGGCCAGTTTCACCGGAGCCAGTTTGGGAGGAATATGTAAAACCACCCTGGAGTCGTTTGTTCCGTCTTCTTTCGGAATGGTTTCTTCCTGGTAAGCGTTAGACAGAATAGCAAGGAACATCCGGTCTAATCCGATTGAGGTTTCGACCACATAGGGAACGTAATTCCCGTAAGGCTTACCGGTAGCCGGGTCTATATCATTATCATAGTACTGTATTTTCTTTTTGCTGTACTGTTGGTGCTGGCTTAAATCGTAGTCGCTACGACTGTGGATACCTTCTAATTCTTTGAATCCTATAGGGAATTCAAATTCGATATCGCAGGCTTCTTTAGCATAATGCGCCAGTTTCGTATGGTCGTGATAACGAAACTTTTCTGCGGGTATGCCCAAACTCAAATGCCAGTTCAGCCGTTCTGTCTTCCAGTGTTGATACCATTTGCCTTCTGTTCCCGGGCGCACAAAGAACTGCATTTCCATTTGCTCGAACTCCCTCATTCTGAAAATGAACTGACGGGCTACGATTTCGTTCCTGAATGCTTTCCCGGTTTGGGCGATACCAAAGGGCACCTTCATGCGTGCCGTTTTTTGTACGTTGAGAAAATTAACAAAGATACCCTGAGCAGTCTCAGGCCGCAGATAAACAATATTTTCTTCATCATTATCAGAAGCAATAGCGCCGAATTCCGTTTTGAACATCAGGTTAAACTGGCGGATTTCTGTCCAGTTGGATGTGCCGCTGATGGCACATTTTATCTTATACTCGTCTATGAGTTTTTTTAATCCGTTGTAATCATCCTTAGCCAGCAATTGATCCATTGTTGACAACAGGGCGTCAGCTTCTTTGGGAGGTAATCCTTCAGCATGGGCTTCAATCAGATGATCGACCCGGTATCTTTTCTTACTGTCCTTATTATCAATCATCGGGTCGCTAAAGTTGTCAACATGGCCGGAGGCCTTCCAGGTGGTGGGATGCATAAAAATAGCTGCGTCAACGCCCACAATATCTTCATGAAGCTGGGTCATGCTTTTCCACCAGTAGTCGCGGATATTTTTTTTCAGTTCACTGCCCCAGGGCCCATAGTCATAAACGGCGCTCAATCCGTCATAGATTTCACTGCTGGGGAACACAAAGCCATATTCCTTGGCGTGGGCAATGATAGCCTGGAAGTTGTTGTTATCGTTTGTTGCCATAAGGGCGCAAAGATAAGTGATAGATTGAATTGATGGTGGAGCCCTGTTCCGGGAACTTTCGTCAACCGGAGGTTTAAGATTTTATTGATCGGGTATAGCCGTTCTTCCGGAGCCATAGTATGATCTTATCCCGGTGGTCGCCCTGGACAATGATTTCTCCGTCTTTAACAGAACCGCCGGTTCCGCAATGATTTTTCAATTGCTTCCCCAATGTTTCCAAATCCTCAGGCTTCCCTTCAAACCCCCATACGATTGTTACTGTTTTTCCTGCGCGATGCCGGGTATCCAGCTTCACACGCAGAGTCTGATCTTTGGGATTCAGGGTTTCTATATCTCCTGTGTTTTCTTCGAAGGAAAAAGAGGGGTCTGTACTAAATACATAACCTCTTGAGTCGGGTTTGTTTTTCTTAGTCATGATGATACTATTTTCAGGCCAATACAGCCTTGAGGCTTAAATCTTTGCTTACAGCGTGGTGAATGACGGCGCCAGCGCTCACAAAGTCTACGCCGGTTTGGGCGTAATCCACCAGGTTTTCCAGCGTAATACCGCCGCTCGCTTCTGTTTCGAATCGCCCGGCTATCAGTTCCAGGGCCGCGCTGATTTGTTCCGGCGTAAAATTATCAAGCATAATCCGGTCTGCTTTGCCAAACGCAATGACCCTTTTGACATCGTCCAGGCTTCTTGTCTCGATTTCGATCTTCAACCCCGGCTTTTTATTTTGGACATAGTCGTAGGCTTTCCCAAGTGCTTTTTCAATACCTCCGCAATAATCAATGTGGTTGTCTTTCAGCATGATCATGTCATATAGTCCCATCCGGTGATTTTCTCCCCCGCCAATCCTTACCGCTTCTTTTTCAAGCAGGCGGAAATTGGGTGTTGTTTTGCGCGTATCCAGTAAGCGGGTATGGTGGCCCTTGAGCCTGTCGGTGTATTTTCGGGTTAAGGTAGCGATTCCGCTCATCCGCTGCATACAGTTCAGCAGCAGTCTTTCGCACTTCAGAATGGTGTGTATGCGCGCTTTTACTTCAAAGCCTACAGTGCCACTGTGCATATCGTCTCCGTCCTGCAGGAATGGGGTAAACTGCGCGTCGGGTTGTACAACCTGTAAAATTTTTTCTGCAACCTGAATACCGGCGATAATGCCGTCTTCTTTTATGATTAATTGCGCTTTCCCTTCCGTATGCGGCGGAATGCAACATAGCGCCGAGTGATCGCCATCTCCTACATCTTCCTGCAAAGCATTTTGAATCAGGATTCCGAGCGATTCATTAAAGGTAGTCATGAGGCAAAACTAACTATAATCTTTCTTCATTTAAAAAACCGGATTCTTACATCCGGTTTTTTAGGCTGTGCCGATTTTTTGAATAATTAGCTTATCCAAAAAGAGTTTATAAAATTCGGTGGAGGTGATGACAGACAGTTAGAAGTTGACCCCTATTCTCGCGCCCAGCAGCCCCACGTTCCGTTCAAATTCTTTTAAACGGGTAACATCGTAGCGGATACCGGCCTCAAATTTTCCCAGATTGACGCCTATTGAAGGAGCATAGGTGAACCCCTTTGCTTTTTCTTTAATGATGTCCACGTCTTGTTCTTCCACGTTTGGATTAGCGGTATAGAGGGTATAACTGGCGTACCCGGCTTCAGCCATAACAAATATTTTACCCGCGAAAATGTATTTGTATCCCAGCCTGAGTGGAAAATGGCTTCCCAGTTTTACCTCTTCTTCCGATATGGATTTGGGGACCACAAGGAGGGCTCCCGGGCTGAAGGTAACAAATCCCGGACCCGCTTTAACGGAGAATTTGATACTAAGCCCTAATTCCGAACTAAAGGATTCTTTGAATTGATCGTCTGAGAGGATGGCACCCCCTTCCAGTCCGAGTCCGAAACTGAATGGCTTGCCGCTTTTTTGTGCATGAACCTGATGGACAAAAAACAGAGAAGCAATGAGCAGCGAGAACTGAAGCGACTTTTTCATAAAAATGGATTTGGGTAAGAACGTCCAAATAAGCACTAAATTGTGCGGAAATAAGGATAGGTGCTGCTTTGTGGGAGACGCGGAGATTTTATTCTTAATAGGAATAAGGAAGACAACATTTTTTCGGGTTGCCGGCATGGGCTCATGAAGCTCCATCGAAAACGAATAAATTTCATATTTCTCATTTATCATTCTCTTTTTTGTGCGTTCCAACTCCTATCTTTGCCGCAAATTTCAGGTCAGTATGTCTTCAAAATGGCTTAAATCTTTACTGGTAGCGGCTTTCAGTATATATACTATATTTTTTTATAATATATCATTAGCACAGGAAGGACAAAATAATGCGTCTTCTGAGCAGCAACTGAGCCCAAAGCAGGACAAAGAGGGTGAGCTGGACGTAACTGGTACTATTTTGGAGCACATTCGTGACGATCATAGCTGGCATCTTTGGGGGCATACTTCCCTGCCGTTGCCCGTTATATTAAAAACGGATAAAGGCTTGGAAGTGTTTTCTTCTGCCCGTTTGTCA
>JACFNM010000356.1 GCA_019454915.1 Chitinophagaceae bacterium | reverse complement strand
AGGAGGATACCACATCGTCATTGGGTCCGGACCCAAACCTGTTTTTATTTTCGCTACAACTTCTAATGTCTCCAAATCAATAACGTGAATACCGTCGGAATCCTCTTTGTGTTCTTTTATTCGCTCTGAGCCATCAGGCAATATCTCGGGAGCTAAAGAATCCTCGCATCCCACAAAAGCATATTTTTCATCAGGAGTAAGTTCAACGCCGATAGCATAGTCGCCAACGCGTATCCGCTTTATTTCCTTTCTGGTTGCTACATCAATCACTGTTAGGGTGCCATCTTTTGTCCATCCCGCTACTAATGCCATACACCCGTCGGAAGTGAACCGAATCCTCACCGGCATACCCGGACAATCAAAAGTTTCAGTCGGCTCCAGTGTTTGCATATCTATTATCGTTATCGTTCCCGCCGTTTGATTTAGTGCCCACAAAAAGTTCCTGTCAGGGGTAAAGGACATCCCTTCCACACCTTTACCTGCCGGGATCATTTTGAACAGTTTGCCGGTGGAGCGGTTAATGACCGATATGTCTTCCGATACAATATTCGCTGTCAATAAATATTGACCGTCTGGTGACACGTAAACCATATGTGAAATCTTTCCATGTGTCGGGATGGTCCGGGTAATCTCATTAGTTTGCGTGTCCACTTCTACCACATAGCCCGACTGCCCTGCTGTAAAATAGGCATATCTGCCATCAGGAGATATAGCCGCGCCATGTATCCGTCCGAACTGTCCAGTCGAAATTGTTTTGGTTTGTTTTCTCGATAATAAATCAATCACGGAAATCATATTTCCAGGCGGTTCATAACTGCTTAAATAAGCAATTTTCTGGTCAGGTGTTACAACAATCTCATGAGGGTTGGGTCCGGTGGGAATGCTCTCTATTAGTTCAAATGTGTTTGGATTTATGTATGATAGCGTGTTGGAATGTTTGTTAGCGACCAATAAGGTGGCATTTTGCCGATGGAGTATTTGCAGACTTGGCTTTATAGCATCCGGAGTCTCCGTCGTATATGTATTACCATTGTATGCATACAGGTGTTGAAGTGCATCGTGTTGTGATTTTTTCCCCAGCGTAAAAACTTTAGGCGATCTTTTTCCGGGGCCTATTTCACCGTTCGGAAGGACCCATTGCCTGTTCCACTTAGCAGCGGGCAAAGTTACCCGTGCAGATTGTTCAGGTAGCTTTCCAAAGTATGACCAGGAATCCGTTACGGTATTGTATCCGGGAAGGTCGGTAACAAAGCCCGGAAAACGGGCAGGATCGGCGTAGGCTGCTGTAGCGCTGTCTAAGCCTCCGGGGAACAGGATGTAGTTGGACTCGAAAGTGGGAGCGGGGTTAGGGCCTGCCGCCACTCCGCGAGGCATTGCTGAAAGGGGAAACCATTCTCCTCCGGTAAGAGCCGTTCCGCTAAAAGTCGGAATAAATTTATAAGCATCTCTCAGGATCACTCTGCGGTGTTTATCGGTTGATTCTTTTACCAGGTTAATGCCGCTGAACATATAATAATTTCCCTGCAGTGAAGCGCTTACCGCCTGGATTCTCGGCGGTCCAGGCCAGGGATCCAAAATTATCCATCGCTGCCTGGCCGGATTTTCGAGCAGATTCAAAGCCCAGAATGCATTAATCGGCGTGCCGGCAAAACTGGTATCGCCTCCCGCAATAAATATTGTGCTTCCTACCAGAGCACCCGTCATATTGGCTACGGGATGCGGCAAAGCAGGCAACGTTTCTATTTGAATTTCTCCCTTATTATATTCAATCGAATAGACGTCTGAATAATATCCTTTTGCGTTATTTCCTCCAACCAAAATGATCTTATTACGATAGGTTACTGATACGCCGTAAGCCAAAGGCCTTGGTAGCTTTTTATTAGCAATCTTCCATGATGAGTCATTTTTTGACAGTACAAAAATATGATCATACCAGACCTTTTTCCCTCCCTCCCAGGGCATCTGGTCAGGGAAGTTGGCGCCGCCCATACAGATCAGGTGTCCGTCACTTACCCCTGCAAACATGCCGGCAAATCCTTCTTTATCAGGAATTGAAGGCAATTCGTTCCATTTTAATTGCTGTTGAATCTGACTGAATAACAATTGAGGAACAAAAGATATCATAGCCGGTATTAACCATCGTATCCACTTTCTGGCGGCCGGTACGGCCGTTTGTCCAATAATCACTGTTCCAACTGATTTAGATCTCTTCAATGGTTTTGTTTATACATTTCCAAGGGCAAATATCGTATTCTTCACCGGCAGGCTTTCGATTTTAGAATAGTGATAAACCACAGATACTTCCTTTTTGTCCTCCATAATTGGAGTAGGGGCTTCTATAACAAAATCAGCAAAGTGGTCTGCGTTGAAAGCGATAAATGCAAGACTCAGACAATCTATCTGTACTCCGTATTTTTTTGACAGGTCAGGGAACACAATGGGCCCGGTATCTACCTGGTACATTTTTTTGGGATGGCTAATATTCATGGTTTTACAGGGAGCTTCTATTATGGCACGCAACCCGGTTTTATCATTATGAAATTCAGTTTGGGTAACGATAGGAATACCGGCTGCGGTTGCATCGCGGATTTTTTCAAATGAATCCAACACCGTAACAACCTTTGCGGCGGGCATTTGTAATACAGGGTTTGCCCCCCACATCTCTTCCATCTTTTTTATAGTCCGGTAACTATCTCCACGTTTGTTGGCGTGACGTCGGAATACCAGTACTTTACCCTCTCCAAAAATGGGCAGGAAATCATAATTATCTTTATAGAACAGGTCTCTTTCACCGAAGGTGTTTTCACTTTTGCAGGAAGCCCCCTGGTAATAAACGGTGCTTTCGCCGGATTTGATATTCGTAATGATTGTCCTGCTTTCTATCCACATCCTTACGGAATTGAATTCGGCCGTATTGCATAAAAAGGAGCGCCCGTAGTCAATACATTTTAGTTGATCGGGGCTTTGCGCGGGGATAGCCGGTTTGCTCACAGCAGCGATAGAAGCGGAGGCTCCCAATACGCCGGATGCTGCTAACAGCCCGTTTTTGATAAAGGTTCGGCGCGACTTCCCTGATCTGTCTTCAGAAAACTGCGGCGCTTCATCATTCACACTCTGTACTTTATTTTGTTTCGTTTTTGAAGTCATATATGTTGGTTTAACGTGAAAAATATTTTTGGGTGGTCGGATACTGAATGCAGCGACAGATTCATCTATACCGTCATCACACGTGTTTCCCCGGCACTCGCTTCCAGCCTATCAGCAAGCAGGAGGAATTTATTGGTAAAACCATTCTACGGGTATTTTTTTAATCTTCAGCGACAAGCCGCCTTTATAGTTAAAGTATGTGAGAAGCGCATCGTTTCCCGTCCATGTAACCGCAGGATAAGCCCAGGCATCCTCGGCTGCTTCCTCAATATTACGGAAATTACTCCATGTCTCACCTTCATCTTTAGACAGGGCGGAAGTAAGTGGATTGCGCTTGGTTGACCCCGGGTTATGCGTCCATACAGCGAGCAGGTCGCCTGTTTTGGGAACACGGCTTATGGATACGGGCGCAGCCGATCCGGTAAGCTGGGTTAATTCCGGATCGCTCCATGTTTCACCCCCATCTGTAGAAATGCTTTTAAACTGACCTCCTAATCCCGTGCGCATCAGCATCATCACTCTGCCGTCTTTCAGTTCAATACATGCGTTCTCGTAACATTCGCCATCAGCAGGTTTGATACGTTGGCTATCACGCCATGTTTTCCCATCATCATCTGAAATGATGCAATAAGCAAATCCTCCTTCCCACGCTTCCAGCAGTATGCGGCCCGACCGGAGTCTTATTGCTCTACCGTTTGTAAGGCCGGTATATTTATTTGACGGACTCAATTGTTTCGCATCGCGCCAGGTTTTTCCTTCGTCTGCGGAAGTGCGCATCATGACACGACAATCCGTTGACTCCGTATTTTTCTGACAATAAAAAAGAGCGATATTGCCGTTCATTAATCTCAGAAAGTTTACTTCCATTACGTTGCGGCCGCCATCATTTTCTACAAGGGTATATTTTTTGTTCCATGTGCGGCCACCGTCGTTTGATATTTTTCCGGAGAGGCGGGCGGGGCCATGATCCACACCAGAACAGGCGTAAAACTCAGTCCATCCCAATAGCAATGAGCCATC
>JACFNM010000355.1 GCA_019454915.1 Chitinophagaceae bacterium | reverse complement strand
TATCAATACTGGAAAGAGCAGAACCAATATCATCATGTAAATCTCCGGCTATGCGATTCCGCAAAGTTAGCTGTTCTAATCTCTTGCTGATTCTTATCCGGTTAAATAATAACCAGCCTATGAGGATCGATGCAAGAAAGAGAATAATAAAAATATATTGAATCAGTCTGTTTTTACGATTATCGGCCTCTGTCAATTCATTTTGAGTTCTAAGCAATACAATTTCCTGTGCCTGTTTTTCAGATTCGTATTTTTCTCTTAATTCGTTAGTTTGCGCTATCTGTTCTGCTACCGCTATGCTATCTTTTAATTCACTTGTTTTCCGGAGAAATTTGTACCCCTGCTGCCAGTCGCCTTTAAGAGCATATAATGAAGCAAGTTCAGCAGAAGCGTCTGCCTGATAATTTACCATTTTAAGAGAGTCACTCAGTTGATAAGATTCCAGCAGATATTTTTCCGCTAACGGATACCGTTCCAGCGCCTTATAGGTTTTCCCCATACAGAATGCTTCATAGGCGATATCTCCTTTATTTTTCAATTGCTTGAAAGTAGTATAGGCGGGGTTGAAATATTTCAAAGCTTCTGTGAATTCTTTTCCAGCGAAATAGGTCTCACCCAGGTTTTCATAAATCATCGCCATCTGATAAGGGGAGGCCTGTTTGTTCGTTGCTATCTGAAAGTTCTTCTTCAATGTTGCAAGGCTACTATCTGTCATTCCCTGGGTTCGATACAATATGCCCAAACTGTTGGCTGTTGCCATATACTTATCATAATCCTCTAATTTCTCAAACCCTGCCAGGGCTTCCCTGAAATAATCAGTTGCACGCTCATAATCTCCTGATTCCCGGTAAATGATACCTAACTGACGCTTCACATCAATGGATATAGGGATTTCATTAATTTCTTTAGCAATGGAATCCGTTTCCAGCAGAAATTGGATGCCGGTTGCAAACTGATTTAGGGATGTGTACACCTCAGCAAGATTCATGGACACTCTCGCCACATTCAACGCGTTATTCTCCTTTTGAAATCCTTCTCTGGCTTCATGCAGATAGTGTCTGGCGGAGTCATAATTCCCTTTTTGACGGAAAGCCCAGCCGATAGAATTATTGGCGCTGGCGACAACAAATTTATTGCCTGCTGCTTCGGCATCCTCCCTGACCTGTCGGGCAATCATCAGCGCTGAATCCGCATTATCAAATGACAGATAAAAAGCTTCGGTTGCCCTCCGGCTCAAAGCATCCCCCTCTGATTCCTGCTGACCCAGGCACGATAGCGACAGACAAAAAAACAAAAGACATAAACCTGAACGATAAAGGACTTTTGCTCTTTTCATAATTTATGTTTATCCAAACTTAGAATGCGATAACCTTTTTTAATTTATAACTACTTTAGTCTTAGATTAGCATTGTGGACTGAAATCACCAACTTAAGATAACAAAAAGGGAACATTTGAACCATTTTACCGGAATAAACTTTTTGAAATAAATCATGATACCATTTTCTAACCTTAATGTTTTAATCAATATGAAGAGAATAATAGGCTTTGCCATCTTTTTTTTTCCTGATAAGTGCCTTAGCCCGGACACAAACCAGGGATGTGCCGGTTTTTGTATCAGGTACAGAAGGTCACAAGAGTTACCGCATACCTGCGATCATAGGGTTGCCCAACGGCGAACTTCTGGCATTTTGTGAGGGAAGGGTACATGGCGCCGGCGATTTCGGTGATATCAATATTGTATTGAAGCGAAGCAATGATAAAGGAAAGACCTGGAGTCCATTACAAACTGTTGTTGACTATGATGATTTGCAGGCCGGGAATCCAGCTCCGGTGGTGGATCTTACCGACCCTGATTATCCAAACGGGAGAATTTTTTTGTTCTATAACACCGGGAATAACCATGAAGGCGAGGTAAGAAAAGGTAATGGTTACCGCGAGGTGTGGTATAAAACTTCATCGGACAACGGACGAACCTGGAGTGAATCTGTAAATATCACTACCCAGACACACCGTCCGAATAATCCACAAGTAAATCCAGCCTATCATTTCCCGGAGGACTGGCGCAGTTATGCGAATACACCGGGTCACGCTATGCAGTTTAGTACAGGTAAATACAGGGGACGAATTTTTGTGGCTGCCAACCATTCAACCGGAGGTACTCAGGAGCATTTTACAGATTATTTTGCTCACGGCTATTATACCGATGACCATGGAAAAACTTTTCACCTGGCACCTGCTTTGACACTTGCCGGCAGCAATGAATCTATAGCTGCAGAACTGTCGGATAATAAACTTATGATGAACAGCAGAAACCAGAAAGGAAATATCAGATCAAGGATTGTTTCCATTAGCAGTAATGGTGGCGAAAGTTGGGATACCACTTATTTTGATCATTCCTTACCCGATCCGGTTAATCAGGGAACAATTTTAACGCTCGGATTCAAAAAAGGAAAAGCCATTATCGCGTTTTGCAATGCAGCCAGTACGAAGGATAGAAATAACCTGACATTGCGGATAAGTTATGACGACGGTAAGACCTGGAAGAAAAGTTTTGTTATTGCCAACAATAAAGAGAAGCCAAGAGATTATTCAGCCTATTCGGACATTGTAGCGGTAACAAAGAACACGATAGGTATTCTTTACGAAAAAGAAAATTATTCGAAAATTGTTTTCACTACCGTAAAATGGAAGTGATCAGTCGGATTTTTCAAAATTCCGTTCTATAAAAAGCATGAAAATAATCAAATTGAAAACCATCATAAAGAGCAGAATAGCCTTATTTCTATTCTTCTTCCTGACTACTACAATTAGCCTGGGTGGAAATATAAACTTATTGCCTACCAGAGCACAGCCCGAAATAAATAAAGCCATACCGCTCGGTGGAAATGCATTCATTACCCAAAAAGGAAAAAGCGGTACTCCGAAGATTACAACACAGGGATTGAAAAACTGGAGTGACTTTATGAGTATCATCAGCATTTTTTTTAGAGTAGAAAGAAGTGGTGAGCTTCACCTCGGTATCCGGAGTGAAACCGTGCCTGGTGAAGCGACCATAAAGCTTTCCGTGGGTAAAGAAGTGTTTGTTGTGGATTTAAGCAAAGGAGTAAACAAGACAGATTTTGCAGGTTCCGTAAGTGTAGCGAATCCCGGCTACGTGCGTGTTGATTTACAGGGAATAAAAAGAACCGGAACTTTTTTTGCTAATATCTCCGATCTTCTGATAGGCGGTGCTGCAAGTGAAGGGTCGGTTATTTTTGCGAATGATCCCGAAAACTTTTATTGGTCGCGAAGAGGGCCTTCCTGTCATCTGAATTATACCACTCCCGATGAGGACAAAGAATATTTTTACAGCGAACTCACTGTCCCCAAAGGAGAAGACAAGTTAGGCAGTTATTTTATGGCTAACGGCTTTGGAGAGGGTTATATGGGTATTCAGGTGAATTCTGCCACAGAAAGGAGGATATTATTCTCCGTCTGGGATCCGGATAACGGGAAAACAACCTTAATCAAAAAAGGAACGGGAGTGCACGCAGGAGGTTTCGGCGGAGAAGGCACAGGCGGACAGAGCTATCTGGTTTTTAACTGGAAAGCTGGAGTGACCTACAAATTTCTCACGCGCGGGCAACCGGATAACAAGGGGAATACGATCTATACCTCCTGGTTTTTTGATCCCGACCGGGATTCATGGAAGTTGATTGCTTCGTGGAAAAGGCCGAATACGCATACCTGGTTAACAAGATTTCATGGATTTTTAGAAAATTTTATTCCCAACGAAGGCTATCAGGAAAGGAAGGCATTATGGGGTAACCAATGGGTTCGTCTTGCTAATGGCAATTGGGTGGAAGTGACTGAATGTAAGTTCACCATTGACGCCACCGGAAGGAATAAGCAAAGAATGGACTATGCAGGAGGCATAGAGAATAACCGGTTCTTCTTACGGATGGGTGGCTTTTTTAACGAAACTGTTTTACCGGACACCAAATTTAGTAAAGCGCGATCACAGAAGCCTCCCGGAATCAATTTGAATAATTTACCCTGAATATTTTTTAAGGCTCTTCGTATATTGCAGCGGTATTTGTATGAAGCCTGAGTTGATTTTTATATTGGTTTCATCGTTGCATTTCTAATAAATGATGCCATATCTGTTATCTGTAACTTAATAACAATCACTTTTTATGAACCGAAAAGAATTTGT
>JACFNM010000354.1 GCA_019454915.1 Chitinophagaceae bacterium | reverse complement strand
AATGCGTTGATAAAAAAATAAAATGTTCTTCATAAAGGAAGACCGCTTTGTGATTCGTGAGACGCGAACCACGGCAACGTCGTGGACGGTATCTCACCGTCCACTTGAAGTAAAGCAATGCGAAGATTTGGAACGTGTCCTATATGTTCTATTCGAAGATTGTACTTATTTTTATTTGAAATAATCTGAAATGAAATGGCTTACTCCCGCATTGCTTCTTTTTCTGTGCGTTTGTACACCCGGCATTCATGCGCAGCACCTCGAAATGCTTACATCGCGGTCGGGATTGTCTATCCGGGGGCTGAGTGTGGTGGACAATAATATTATCTGGGTGAGCGGAACGAACGGAACCGTCGGCCGTTCCATAGACCGCGGGAAGACCTGGAAGTGGATGCAGGTAAAAAATTTTGAGCAATCGGATTTCAGAGATATTGAAGCTTTCGATGCCGCCACTGCTGTTATCATGAGCGTTTCCGATCCCGCCTATATATTAAAAACACACGATGGAGGAGAAAACTGGAAAGTGGTATTTGAAGATACGCGAAAGGGGATGTTCTTAGATGCGATGTGTTTTTGGAATGAACTGAGCGGTATCGTTATCGGCGACCCGCTTGACGGTAGATTCTTTATCGCCAGAACCTTTGATGGAGGAGATAGCTGGCAGTCCATGCCCGAACAAAACCGTCCGGAAGCAGAGGAAGGCGAAGCACTGTTCGCCGCCAGTGGTACCAATATCCGCCCACTCTCTTTGCAGGAGGTCTGCTTTGTAACCGGTGGTACCGTCTCCCGGTTATTTATGCGTGACATAAAAATGGACCTTCCGGTAATCCGGGGTAAAAATTCTACCGGCGCTAATTCCATAGCAGTATATCATCATCGTAAACGAAAGGCCGCGAGACAAATGGTGGTTGTGGGCGGTGATTTCTCAGACGATAAAAACGCCTTTCAAAATTGCGCACTGAGTGCAGACGGTGGCGTCACCTGGCAAACACCCAAAATGCTGCCACAAGGCTATCGTAGTTGTGTTGAATATATTTCAAAAAAGCGACTCCTCACCTGCGGAACCAGCGGCGTGGATATTTCCTCAGACGGCGGTATACACTGGCGTTTGATAAGCGAAGAGAGCTTTCATGTTTGCCGGAAGGCAAAAAAAGGCCAACTTGTGATACTGGCTGGTAAAGACGGAAGAATAGCGAGGCTGATTTGGTAACCATCTCCATGAGCCACCTCTAATAATATATAGTTGTTTGGATTTCCGGGTATTACAATTATAATGTTTTTTGTTTTCAACGGCCCTTTGGGGACATTCTCTCCCGGTTTCTGCTCAAAGTCTAAAAAATATTAAATTTGCAGGATGAAGTTTGTGGAAAAGAAGCCCGTGAGGGTAGCTATACTCGATCTTTATGAAGGGGTTGCCAACCAGGGGATGCGATGTATCAGAGAAATTCTCAGTCAATTCAGCGAGGCCAATTTTCTGAACATGGAGTGGGAAGAATTTGATGTGCGGCAAAAATTAGAAGTACCCGACATGAGCTTCGATATCTATATCTCTACCGGAGGACCCGGAAGTCCGCTGGACACGGTGGGAAGCGAATGGGAAAAGCACTATTTTAACTGGCTGAGACAGTTTGAAGCCTGGAACAACAGCCCGACTCATTTTCAAAAAAAATACGGATTCTTTATCTGCCATTCTTTTCAGCTTCTCTGCCGTTATTATAAACTGGCGACCGTTAATAAGAGAAAATCCACTGCCTTCGGTGTTTTCCCGGTACATCTGTTAGAAGCCGGAAGGGAGGAACCTATTTTTGAGGGGTTAAACGATCCTTTTTATGCGGTAGACAGTCGCGATTACCAGGTAATATCTCCTAATGAAGAGATGTTTAAGAAAATGGGCGCCTCCGTTTTATGTATAGAAAAAGAAAGACCTCATGTACCCTTAGAAAGAGCTATTATGGGCGTAAGGTTTAACGATTATATGATAGGTACCCAGTTTCATCCCGAGGCGGATGCTATTGGAATGAGTATTTATTTTCAACAGGAAGATAAGAAAGAAAGCGTGATCAGGGCGCATGGTCAGGCCAAATGGGAATCCATGATTGAGCAATTGAATGATCCCGACAAAATCCTTTGGACCTACTCCCATATACTTCCCAATTTTCTAAACCAGGCTATTGAACATTTTCAGACTGTGGAGGTATAAATAATCTGTAACTTCCATAAAAATTAACCGGCGATGGTACCAGAACTGCGAAGGGCTTTCAATCAAAGTTTCAGTCAGGCCCGCTATGACGATTTTCTGAAAGATTTAGATACACTTCATCCGGGCGCTATAACTTTCCGTGTAGCAGAGACTCCTGTATTTGCGGGTAAAGATTTTACGCGAAAAATGCTTGATGCCTGTGAAAGCATTATTGACATCATCACCGATCCTGGGTTTAAAACGATGACCGACCGGGCCATACCCGCGGGAGAAAAGGTCCCCGGTGAAACGCTGCACAGCCATATGATTGCTTTTGACTTTGGCGTTTGTATCAATGAAAGTGGCGAATTAGAGCCGCAACTCATAGAAATGCAGGGTTTCCCTACACTCTTCGGCTTTCAGGCTTACTACCCCGAAATTATCCGGAAGCATTTTGATATCCCGTCCAACTACACTCATTATCTGAACGGATACAATCAATCAAGTTATATTGAACTGCTGAAGAAACTATTGCTCGGTAACCATGATGCTGAGAATGTTGTATTGCTGGAAATAAAACCTCATGAACAAAAGACGAAAATAGATTTCTACTGCACGGAATACTATACCGGCATTCAGCCTGTTTGTATTACCGAGGTGATTCCCGAAGGAAAAGAATTGTATTATTTAAGAAACGGTAAGAAAACAAGAATCAATAGAATCTATAATCGTGTAATTTTTGATGACCTGAAGTCTCAGCCTGATTTAAAGGACGCATTAGACCTGACGCGCGAATGGGACGTAGAATGGGTACCTCATCCCAATTGGTTCTACCGGATCAGTAAGTTTACACTTCCTTTTATTAACCATCCTTTCGTACCAAAAACGTACTTCCTGAATGAAGTAAAACAGATTCCGCCGGACCTGGATAATTATGTATTGAAACCGCTGTTTTCTTTTGCCGGGCAGGGTGTTATCATTGATATTAAGCCCGGTGACCTCACTAATATTCAGGATCCTGAAAATTGGATCCTGCAGCAAAAAGTAAAATATGCAGACGTCATTGAAACGCCGGATATTCCTGCTAAAGCTGAGATCCGTTTAATGTTTGTATGGCCCGACGGAGATGCGCGACCCCACGCTGCAATTAATCTGGCCAGACTAAGTAAAGGGAAGATGATAGGTGTTCGTTATAACCAGGACAAAACATGGGTAGGAGGTTCGGTTTGCTTTTTTGAGACTTAACCACTAATTCGCTGATGACAACACCCCGGGCAATGTAGAACCCAATTGGCCATAAGCAATGACTATTTTTTATAAAATTACAGTAAGGTTATGGACGTTGATACTTTTTAGCTGCAGCGGCAATAAAACGATCACTTCCGCATCTAACGTAGTTTATCAATCTGAAAATCTGACAATAACCCAGTTTGCCGAAAACGCATTTGTCCACACATCATTTTTAGGTACCCGGGATTTTGGCGTGGTTCCATCAAATGGCCTTATCGTCAGAAATAATAATGAGGCTATTATCTTCGATACGCCTACCGACGACAAAAGTTCAGAAGAACTTATTCAATGGATCACGGTTACGCTGCATCTTAGAATAAACGCTGTAATACCCACGCATTATCACTTAGATTGTCTGGGAGGGCTTAAAGCGTTTCACGAAAAAGGTATTTCATCCTACGCATATTATAAGACAATTGAACTTGCAAAAGAAAACAATTTGGTTGTACCAGAGAATAGTTTCAGAGATTCATTAGTACTCAAGGTGGGAAATGAAAAAGCGATCGCGAAGTTTTTTGGAGAGGGACACACGAAGGATAACATAGTCGGTTTTTTCCCGGTTGAAAATGTAATGTTTGGCGGTTGCTTAATAAAAGAGATGAATGCGGGTAAGGGAAACCTGGAGGATGCAAATCTCAATGCGTGGCCAATTACTGTGGAAAAAATAAAGAGTCAATATCCGCGTGTTAAAGTAGTGGTACCCGGGCACGGCAAACCTGGCAACGACAAATTA
>JACFNM010000353.1 GCA_019454915.1 Chitinophagaceae bacterium | reverse complement strand
CCCAACACATCAAGCCCTTCGCTGTAGGAATATTTTTCTCCGGGATTAAAATGCAGCGGCAGTCCCGCCAGCTTTTTAATATTTTCTTCAAGGGTAAAGGCGCCGGTAGTAAAAGCATCAATGATACCCGCCTTATGATAAATCATCTTAAAGCGCTTATCACCGTCTATTACTCCGTAACCCAACCCGGACGTGTGGGTGAGGAGGTGCCGGATGGTTATCTGTTTTGTAGCGGGCGTGGTAGTATAGGTGGTATCTTTTTCATCAAAATCTTTCAAAATCCCCATTTCTCCGAATTCGGGAATATATTTGGAAACAGGATCGTCCAATTGAAACATTCCCCGCTCCCATAATATCATAACAGCCGTAGCCGTGATCGCCTTAGTCATGGAAGCAATTCTGAAGACATCATCTTTCCCCAGCTTTCGGTTCAATTGATTATCCGCCATCCCAAATGCTTTATGATAAACGATCCTACCATGTCTTGCCACTAAGGCAACCACCCCCGGGATTTGATTTTTCTGAATGGCGTCGAGGCACATACTATCAATCCGCGCCAAACGCTCAGAAGACATCCCAACCTGTTCGGGCCGGATCGCAGGCAGAGTGCGTGTTTGGGTACTTGTCTTATTTTGAGAGAAAACAGAGGTGCCTGTGAAAAGAAAGAAAAGAATAACAATGTGCCGCATGAATAAATGATTTTGCGCTGAAAAAATGTATTGTGAGAATGACTTACCGACAGTCAATGTCTTTCGTATTGCCAATTCTTTCTTCAAGTTCGGAAATTTTCACAATCTTTCTAAAAGGTCAGAGAGATTTTCTTTTCTATACGCCGAAGATCAGACGGGAACGGCTTAGTAATAGATTTTTTCATCAAAACAAAAATTCGAAGTATCTGTCCTTTTACTTCATTGGGGGTTTAAGTAAGAGATAGGATTGGAGATTGCGACCTGACCTTTGGTACTGACCGCTTCCATTTTCAAACCAGCCTGCCGGCTGGTAGGTTTTCAAATCAGCACATTCTCACATTCTCACATTTCCACATTCCCACATTCTCACATTCTCACATTTCCACATTCCCCCATTCCCTCTATTTAGTCAGAAGCTCTATATTCAGCCCCTGTTGATTTCTAATGATGATTAATGGAATACGTCCGGTCCAGTTTAAGGACTGATAGACGTCCAGCAGCTCTTTTACGTCACCGACTACTTTTCCTCCGGCGACCCGTATCACATCTTTACTTTGCAGCCCCGATTGATCTAATAGACTGTTCTTCTCAATAGCCATAATAATAACGCCCGTCTCATCCGGAAGCCCGTACGCAGAACGATCACCTAAACCATCTACTGACTTTAACGTACCTCCCAAGAAAGATACCGTCACCGATTTATCTTTCAACCCCGCGTCAGTAATCAATACCGGAATTTGGGGTTGCTGAGCCACTTTTTTCAATGCCGGTTTCTGCACACCAAATTGATTCATGGGAAAATTTTTGAATCCTATTTTTAATGCAGGAGAATTGGGTGCAACGGAATAATCGCCATTTGCCGGATCAACAAACATCGGGTCGCCGGCTATACTGTTTTTATCCGTCCCGTTAGATCGCGCCTCCTGTAAAGCGGCATTATCGGGGAACAGGTTAAAATCGATTTGATTGCCCCAGTCCGCTATCTGAATAGGTGCATATTTCTTCATCACAATATTTCTTTCAAATACATCTCCGCTGTTTTTAAACCACACATGCGGATGAAAAGAATTATTGATCATGATATTGTTCTCAACAATACGGTAAAATCCTTCCCGGAGCTTGATACCGCCATTAAGGCACAGGTTATTATAAATATGATAGTTGGCGGAACCGTCATCTAAGTCTATGTCCCAACCGTGATCGCAGCGGAATCGGTTATTACGGATGATGGTTTGCTTTTGCGCATCCAACAAGATAAGTTCAGGATGAGCCGTTACAAGGCTATCCATATATTTTCTGTCCGGCGCCCAATACCGGTCGCGCCCCCATGAATTAAAAGAGCCGTGGTCTCCTGTTTCACGCACCGTATTGAATACATCATTGAACTCTAAAATGTGTCCGCCGAAGCAACCATCGCCAATATTAATTCCCGCGCGGGAAGTCCGATAAATACTATTATGCCGAACAATGATTTCCGAAGCTATCTGAATCTCGACGCCTGTTGCCTGCTTTTCAATATCACCCAGATCATGCAAAAGGTTATCCGATGCTATGCACTGTTGCGGAAAATTGTTTGTGAGCGGCCCGGGTGTTATATCCAATTGTGCATATGGAACAAAATTTTCATACCCGAATGAAGGAGAGCGAACAGATTTGGTGTCGCCGATAAAACAAATCGCATTGGCTCCGGTATTATAAATATGACATCCGGTAATGGTGTCCTGCCTGTTATATTTGCTTGCCATGATGGCATTTCCTCCAATCCCATCAAAAGTGCAATCTGCTATTTTGCAATGTTCTGTTCCTTCAAGTAAAAGAACGCCTCCCCGATAAATGGTCCAGTCACTACGAAGAAGCGGTTCACGCGTATCCATAAAACTTCTTTCATTATGAGTAAAGCGAAGACCGGTGATTTGTATATGCTTCAAAGGAGCAGCCTGGGTACCTTTTAGCTCAATCGTATTCTTTAATTGAGAGACTTCCATAATTGCTGTTGTCGGGTTTAATCCATGAGGCGGATAATAATAAAGGATACCTTTTTTCTTATCTAACCACCATTCACCCGGCGCATCAAGCTCCTCAAAAATATTTTCAACAAAGCGATATTTTTTGTGCATGTCATTCGGGCGATTATTCTGCCAGCCTCCCTCCATCGTCAGGTTGCCTTCTTTGTCTGCTCCGGTAATGCGATAGTGAAATCCTCCCCATTCATAGGCATGTAAGGCGTGGATATAACCTCCCGCGGGGTCTTTCCATTTTTTGACTCTTTCAGCAGCAATGGCATCTTCGGCGGTGCCATGAAAAACACGGGCAGCAGAGTCATAGTTGGGATACCTTGCCAGTACCTGCAGTTGATTGTTGACATACATCCTTTCAAAAGAAATACCCGCTGGAACATTCGCTTTATAAATTCCATCTTTCCATAGACTCCAGTTCAACTCCAGTCGCTTACCTGCGCTGATGGTAACTGCCTCACCCCGGTAAGCGGTCACGTGCAGGGAAGCGGGCTTGAATCCGGCGGACGCTATGTTAATCGTCTTTTCTATATAGTAAACTCCTTTTCGCAAGTAAACCGTTACTCCTTTTGCCTTTATTTGCGAAGCCACGTCAACTGCATGAGCTAAAGTTTTAAACGGTTTATCGTAAGAACCATTATTACCGTCATTTCCTTTCGGAGAAACAAATAAACTGACCTGTGCGGTCAGATGAAAGGAGATGAACATTAAAAAGAGAAATAAGTAAGATTTTTTTAGGGATGTGGGCATGATAGGTTTGATTTAGTTTTCAGACGGCTCGTGGGTGAAATTACAATCTTTATTTGGTGAATAAAAGCAAGGGGCTGGTAACAAACCCATCATGCCCCTTCAACTGCCAGAAGGCTTATGCAGGACAGAGCGGCGATTAAACAGCACCCAAAGAATCCGGATTCCGAACGGCAAGATGAAATATGTACAAAACCGAACGTGGCGTGACTCAATTATTTATTCATCTTCATATCAAAGTTTACCCACTAAATAATCAAAATTTACCCATATAACTATCAAAATTTACCCACAGAATATATTAAATTTGCCAGCGAGTACACGCATTTCATATTTAGTCTATGTATAAAAGATATATTGTAAAGCCAATTATCGAAGCGCTAAAAGATACTCCTGTCATATTATACAGCGGACACAGGACGCTGAGCGGATTTGGTACTAATTTACCGGCAGTGCCCATATCTTCTCTATGGGGTGAATAAAAGAAGCTCAAGGCAAATACCTTTCATCCCTCTACAGTTAAATATCAATGCTATTATCCTCCAATTTTCTACGACGATTTGATCTTATATCTCGGAATCGTCATCTCCGATCAGTTCTCTTGTGATGCCTGCTTTGATTTCGAAATGGCTTCGGAAAAAACAGGACTGAGAAGATAACTCTAAATTATGGTAATGGTGGGTGAATACCACCCACCATTAAAGGAAAAAGATTAGTAAGTAAACCCAGGCATCACAGCCTGAGATTCTGTTAGAACGGTACGTAAC
>JACFNM010000352.1 GCA_019454915.1 Chitinophagaceae bacterium | reverse complement strand
TACAAAAAAATACCGGGCAGCAAGTAAATTATCCTCTCTTCCAAAATCCTTATGCACACTGCCTAAGAGCAGGTATTCTCCTACGGGCAACGAATCAATCTTGATTTCCACGCTATGTTCGCGGAGGTCGTCCGTTTGGGGTAGCTGCTGTTGCCAGACCCGCACAGCTTTTAAGCCGGCAATTTTATTCCAGTAAGCGGCTTCATAGCTGTTGCCGAGTTGCTCCTTTAATTTGTTATTAACCGGAACGATCCGGAAATAGCAGGAAGTGAGATTCTTATATTCTACCAGCGTTCTGAATGGTTCGCCGGGAAGGTTTACTTTTTCGGTCTGCAACGCCAGCGATTTACGGAGGAGGGTATTCAATAGTCCGATACAATTTTGAGCGCCCTCCGTTTTTGGAAACAGACTAACCGTTGCTTCAGCAATTTCTTTTGCTTTTCTAAAGGCATATTTCAATTCTTCATTACCCTTGATTTCATCGTACGCTTCTCCTTTTTGATAATAAAACCAGGCTAATAAATATCTTGCCCCGGCAGTTACCGGCTGCTCACCGTATTGAGAAACCAGGTGTTCCAGCGCCATGCGGTAAACCTCGTCCTTTTCAGGCATTATGGCATAACGGTAAACAAACCGTAGCCGGCGCAGGTCAGCGTCCATAAGGGCTTCGGGGGATTTATCTTCGCGATGAAAAGACAACAGGTCCTGATAGATTCGTAAAGCCTTATACAGTCCAGACGCGGTATCCTTTGTCAGGAAGGAATGGTGGACAAAATTGGCGATTGGGTCAAAAGCCGCATTTTCCTCAATCGTAAAAGCATAAGCCGGTTTGGTGATATCTTTTTCATCGTCTTCAAAATAGTCGAGTGCACGATGGGCTAAGAGGTCATAGAGTGTCGGGCGTAGCTCCCTACTGTTCCCTTTGGTGATCAGCGGCTCAAAATTTTCAAGGCGGGTCCGTTGCAACAGCTTTTGATTCTCCAGGGAGGCCAGAAATAAGGCGCTGATTTTATGATGAAAATCGTCTATCGTCCAGGTGTCTATATCTTTTTTACCGGAAGGTTCTGTATTCGTTCTTCCATAGTATTCCCAACGGTTGTTTTGCAGATATTGCCAATACAAATGAGCGGTGATGGATTGGAGTATATTTTTTTGAGGCGCCTGAGCCGACCGGATTTCCGATTCCATTTTTGAAATAATTGCCGTATCTCCTCCCTCTTCAGTGGCAACGACGATCCGGCTCATGTACACAAGCGCCTTGATTTGTTGCGCGTGGTTCTTGTCTTTCCTGGCCCGGTCGTAAATCTTCTCCACTTCCGTAAGTGCAGACCGGGGAAGATCTTTTTCCCCAATCAGTATGTCAATTTTTTTCCACGATTCATCATAATTCATGTTAGTTTGTGATTTTAGTTGATGAAATACAAGCCCTGAAGCGATATATAAGAAAATAATTTTAATAGACTGCATAACCTGAATTTTATTAATTCTTGCGATGTTTGCGTTGCGGTAATTGCTGTTATTTACTATAGATGCGGGGAGGGCCCGGATTACACAGAATTACCTGATAAAAGTATTTAATAATATCAATACGACAATTTGACTTAATAAGCGGGTTGGCAAACTTGTTGCCCGTTTACAGTACTATCACACAACATCATCAGACCATGAAAGATTTCAAGAATATACGCGCTGAACAGGAAGAAGACAGGTCTTCCAATGAGCCGGCGAATGACAACGAAGGGGTTGATTTCACTGATCAGGCGGTTGATGCTGAGGAAATGACAGGGGCATTAGAAGGTATTCAAGCCGAATTGGCAGACCAAAAGGAGAGGTATCTGCGTTTATATGCCGAATTCGATAACTTCAAGAGAAGGAACGCCAGGGAAAGAGCAGAGTTGATTCAGACTGCCGGCAAAGAGGTTATTACCTCTCTTTTGGACGTACTGGACGATTGTGATCGTGCTGAAAAGCAAATAAAGGAAGACGACGTGCATGACGATCCTATTCATGAAGGCGTTTTGCTCATTTTTAATAAATTAAAAAACATTTTGTCTGCCAAAGGATTGAAGTCCATGGATTGCATTGGTCAGGAATTTAACCCGGATGAGCAGGAAGCATTAAGCCAGGTGCCGGTAACGGATGAAAAGCTGAGGGGTAAGGTGATTGATGAAATCGTAAAAGGCTATTATCTGAATGATAAGATTATCCGTCACGCCAAAGTTGTGGTGGGGGCATAAAATAGTCAACCAAAAGTGAACCGGCAGATGAATGCCGTATTTCCGGTTGAGGTGTGTTTCAAAAATTCAACGTTCAGTTGGTATATTCAATGATATGAAAAGAGATTACTACGAAGTCTTAGGGGTTTCAAAATCTGCTAATGCGGATGAAATAAAGAAAGCTTACCGCAAGGTAGCCATGAAATACCATCCGGACCGTAATCAGGGAGATAAGGAAGCAGAGGAGAGATTTAAAGAGGCGGCTGAAGCTTACGAGGTGTTGAGTGATGCCAACAAGAGATCGCAATACGACCGCTTCGGACACGCGGGATTAGGCAATAACGGAAGGGGATTCGGAAACATGAATACAGAAGATATCTTCAGCCAGTTTGGAGATATTTTCGGCGATGATTTATTCGGAAGCTTCTTCGGCGGAGGCAGCAGGGCCGGGCGTGGCCGCAGAAGCCAGGGCGTACGCGGCACCAACCTGAGGGTAAAGATCAAACTGAATTATGAGGAGATAGCCAGGGGTGCCACGAAAACCATCAAGGTGAAGAAGTATGTTACCTGTTCCACCTGTGGGGGAAACGGCGCTAAAGACAAAGGCGGTGTACAAACCTGCAGCACCTGTGGGGGAAGCGGACAGGTAAGGAAAGTGACCAATACTTTCCTCGGGCAGATGCAGACGGTTACAACCTGCCCAACCTGTAACGGGGAAGGAACCACCATTACCAATAAATGTACCACCTGTCGCGGCGAAGGCAGGGTTTACGGAGAGGAGACCGTGAATATTGAAATTCCCGCCGGGGTGCAGGAAGGGATGCAGTTGAGCATGAGTGGTAAAGGCAATGCCGGTGAGCGCGGAGGCGCCCCGGGCGATTTGATTATCCTGATTGAGGAAGAAAGCCATCCGTTTTTACAACGGGAAGGGCTGAACGTGGTATATGATTTACATATTTCTTTTATAGATGTTGTTTTCGGAATCCAGACAGAAGTTCCAACGATTGAGGGAAAGGCTAAGATCAAAATACCGCCGGGCACCCAAAGCGGAAAGATTTTCCGGCTGAAAGGAAAGGGATTCCCCGCAATCAATTCTTATGAACGTGGCGACCAGCTCATCCACATCAACGTATGGACGCCTCAGCATGTGAGCGCCGAAGAAAAGGCAGCTTTGGAAAAACTGCAGGATTCTCCCAATTTCAAACCACAACCCATCAAAGGAGAAAAGAGTTTCTTTGAGCGGGTAAAAGAAATGTTCGGATAGTTCGGGCAGCAGTGGCTATACACTGAATAATACTAAATGGCTTACAGGTTTTCTATTGCGCTTCTTTTTGCAATATTATCCGGAAAGTAGTTCCTTTTCCCGGTTCGGAATTTTTTACGAACAGTTGTCCTTTATGGTATTCCTGTATAATTCGCCTGGAAAGGGTCAACCCTAATCCCCATCCCCTTTTTTTGGTGGTGAATCCCGGCCGGAAAACCTGGTTAAGATTTCCGTGGGTGATTCCCTTTCCGGTGTCGGTTACATCTATGAATACCTGGTGGGCATTATGACGAGTATCAATATCTATGGTGATGGTACCTTTTTCACCGATAGCATCCAGCGCATTTTTTAAGAGATTTTCAATGACCCAGTCGAAAAGTGATGCGGAGATTTTCATCGGCAGGCTTTTGATCTCCCCATGGTGGAGGATAAACTGAATTTTTTCAGGAGATCGCCGCCGGATATAATCCACTACGCTTTCGATTTGTGAAATAAGATCCAGCTCTTCCAGTTTGGGAGAACTCCCTATCTTACTAAACCGGTCTGTAACCAACTGTAAGCGGTTCACATCCTTGGCAAGTTCTGAAGCTATTTTTTCCGTATGAGGATCCTCTTTCAGCATGGCTACCCACCCTTCCAGTGAGGAGACGGGTGTGCCCAACTGATGAGCAGTTTCCTTGGCCATTCCCGCCCATAGCTGATTTTGAACAGATCGGTTGTGCACCGTAATCGCGTATAACACAAAAACAATAAACA
>JACFNM010000351.1 GCA_019454915.1 Chitinophagaceae bacterium | reverse complement strand
AACAGAAGTGCAAACAGGAAGTGGTGCACAGGTTGAAACAATTCCGGCCTACACCCACCGCTTTGTGGCACGGTTTACGCCTGCGAACGGAGGAGACCATATAGACCGGGACATTGTGTATAATGCGTCAACCGATTTGATTTCCTTTGATGTTCCTACATTAAAAAATCAACAAACGTACCGTCTGCAAATTTTAAAAATAACTTCTCCCAACACCAATGCTATCCAACAAGCCCTCCAGTCAGGAACAAGAATTCCTCCTTATAAAACCATCCAGAATGTTGAGAAAAGAGTTTTGGGCACAGTTAAATTATCGGAAATAAATTCGGAAGGAAATAGTGTTACTTCCAATTTTGAAACCAATGTGAGTATCCGTAAACGAACGGCTCAAAGCACCGGAGCAGCCCAGGCTAAAGGACAAACTACGGTTCTGTACGAATATGTTTTTGGCACCAGCCGGTATAACACTTTCAGGGAAAAGATAGACGGAGTTACTTTAGGAAATGCGCAAAGAGTATTATTGCTATTCCGTAAACTGGATTTAACCAGTGCAGAGAGCTTTGATGAATTGGAAGCTCAGAATTCAGCAGACAAAGAATCTCTGATACAAATAATCCATCGGAAAGACAGCAGGAACAGCTCTTTGTTTTATGATAACAATACACAATTCAGGCGACTCAATACCCTGATTTCTGATTTTGAAAATGCGCGGGAACTCAACGTGAGAACAGCGCTTCCTCCGGCGGAATTGGTTAATAACTGGTCGGAATTGAACACAAGAATTACATTACCGAGTAATTATGGATTGGTTGTTTTCTCAAGGGATAGAAAAATAAATTATCTCACGCGGTTAAACCCGTCTATAATGGAATTAACAGATAACAGCATTTCCCTTTCAGGTTCGTTTACGCCGTTGATTGCCTACATACCTTCAAGGGATAGAAATGAGGAGGGCAATACCTTAAATGCCGATTATAAAATTTATCCAACAAATGCCAATCCGGGCAATCAGTTTGTTACTTCACAACCTACAGCCATCACTTCGATATTGGCTGCATCGGGTTCTGCAAATTCGGGAGTTACTTATTCTTTGGTGGATGCCATTGACCCTATCGCTGCCAGCTTTGTCAGCAAGATGAAAAACAGGGTAAACGGTTATTTAAATGCCACACTCATTTTGAGTGTACCTGCAAGAAGCTCCGTCCTGCCGATTTACACCCGTCTTGATGCACTGACACCGGGTAAGAGAACGGCGCTTACAGGATTGAAGAACCAAATGGTAATGCCTGTACCCGTCAGCGGTGAGCGTGTTTCATTGGAGTTCAACTACCGGATTCCGCTGCACGATGGCAAATGGAAGACCACCGGCACTTATTATAAGGAATACATTTTACAATAAAACTGTATTGACTATGAAATTAAAATATCTCAAAATAGGATTGGTTGCCTGGATGTGTCTGAGTGTCATCGGGATAAAAGCACAGAATGCAGATACTTCTGTTTTTCAACAGCGTGCAGATGATTCGTCCATTGTTCATCTTGCCTTAAAAGCAAAGCCTGCCGCAAAAGGCATATTGCTTAGATGGGCGCCTTCCAAAGCAGGAGGCTGGGTATTGCTGAACAAAACGGGCTATCAATTGCAACGGCGGGAACTGACGGAAGCAGGCGCCACCGACTGGGAAGACTTGTCTCCCCTGCCTGTCCGCCCGCGCCCGATTGAAGATTGGGCTACCTTTGCAAAAGATACGGCAAATGCTTATCCGCTGATAGCGGCTCAGGCGATATACGGAAAAAAGTTTGGCAACCAACCCGGAGTCGGTTTGGCTGATAAAGCCGATGAATTAAGCAATCGCTATTCCTTTACACTTTTATCGTCCGACCTGTCTTTTGAAACAGCAGAATACGCAGGCCTGGGCTTTTTGGATGCCACCGCCGTAAAAGGAAAAACGTATGCATACCGGATATTCGCAGCAATACCTTTAAAAAATTATTTCCCTGCCGATACCGGTACCATCGCACTGCAATACACAGAACCGGAAATGCAGCCTGTCCCCTATCTGAACAATCCGGAAGAAGGAGAGCATGCGGTTACACTTTCATGGGATAAGGCTTTTCATAAAAATTATTTTACAGCCTATTATATTGAGCGTTCCAAAGATGGCCAGCGTTTTGAAAGACTCACCCGGAAACCTTATCTGCAATTTGATAACCCTGCCTTAGCCGAAGACAGGAATCAATTTACCTATACCGATTCACTTGTCCGTAACTACGAAGCCTATTCGTACCGGATAATAGGCATTGATGCTTTTGGCCAAATAAGCGCTCCGGGAAATATTGTAAGAGGGATGGGAAGAGATAAAACACCGCCACCATCTGCAACAGATGTGAAAGGAAAAATCATGAAAGATGGTTCGGTTGAAATTACCTGGCAGACCGAAAAAACTGCCGACCTGAAGGGCTTTTTTATAGGCAGAAGCGCAGAAAATTCGCTTTCGGGATTTGAAAGGATTCATGAAAACGCGCTCTCCGGTACAACACGAAAGTTTACCGACAAGAATCCGCGCACCGATGCACCGAACTATTATGTTGTCCTTTCCGTTGATACCGCCGGCAACGCTTCTATTTCTATGCCCGTGCATGTTGGATTTATAGACAGCATACCTCCTTCTGCTCCCAAAGGGCTTACCGGAAAGATAGATACCGCCGGTGTATTGCGTCTGTCATGGAAGCCTAATCCTGAAAAAGATGTGAAGGGATACATTGTTTTTTATGCCAACGATTCCACTCATTTTTTCACTGCTGCAAGCAGAGAGGCGCTGCCTGATTCTTTCTATATAGATACCCTGTCGTTAAGAACCCTTACGGAAGATATTTACTTCAGAGTAAAAGCAGTGGATTTCAATAACAACACATCCGAAGCTTCTGCAGTTGTCAAGGTACAAAAGCCGGATATCATCCCGCCTGTTGCGCCACAGTTTTCCGACTTTCAGGTAAAAGAAAAAGCGGTTGCGCTACAGTGGATTCCCAGCAGCAGCGATGATGTGGTGCGACATGAAATTTACCGGAGAAAATCGGATAAGGATAAATGGGAATTGATTAAAACCGTTGCCAGTCCTGAAAAAACTACTACTTTTACAGACACCACTTTTACAGCCAATACAAAATATCAATACAAGATACAGGCTGTAGATGATGCCGGGTTGAAATCGCCTGAATCAGGAATTATGAGAATTAAAACCTTGGATAATCTTGTCGGAGAAGCCCCCAAAAAGTTTGATGCTGTTTTGGACACAAAGGCCGGAAGCGTGCGTATCAGTTGGGATTTCTCTGATAAAGATGTTGAAAGATGTGTGATTTACCGCGCAGTAAACGGTGGTTCTTTTCAGACACAGCAATCGGTTTCGGTGCCCGGCAAACAATATGTGGATAGCAAAATACAATCCGGTAACACCTATGAATATACGTGCAAACTGTTTTATAAGTCGGGAAAGATATCTCCTTTCTCGGTTATTAAAAAGGTTGTGGTACAATAACACTATAATGATGAAACATCTTATATCCCACAAAAGAATATTTATGATTTTAAAAACATTTATCGGAGTACTGTTTCTCTTATTAACGCTACAAATTTCGCAGGCTCAAAACGTGACAAAAGCCGGAAATGATGAGGGGAGCGATAGAACGATTAACACAAACTCTGATTTTCAACAAGGTACAAAACTTTTGGCTCTGGATGATTTTAGCAGCGACCCGATGAACGATTTTCCGCTTCATTGGAATACCAATTCATCGGGCAAGGTGGTAACGATTTCTGGTTCGGATAAGAAATGGATGGAACTGACCACCAAAGGTTCCTTTCTTTTTGAAAAAATAAATAAACTTCCCGATAATTTCACGGTAGAATTTGAACTTTTTGTTACTCCGAATTATACTTTTTATGATGCTCCTTTGGTTGTTGCTCTCGCTAATATGAAGAACCAAAAAGATTTTTCCATCTGGGAGCAATACAGAGAAAACAGGGGCAAAGAAAAAAGAGACGGATTCCGGTTAGAATTACATCCGCAGGGTGCGGGTGGCAAAAAATTAGGATATAGTAATTACGAAGTATGGGAAAACGGCTCCAAAGCTTCGGATAATAAAATGGAAGGACTGAAGCCTTTCAATTTAAGTAACCCGTCCGTAAAAGTTCAAATCTGGAAACAAAATCAACGGGTGAGAGTTTACATAAACGGTGATAAAATCTGGGATGTACCAGGGGCCTTCG
>JACFNM010000350.1 GCA_019454915.1 Chitinophagaceae bacterium | reverse complement strand
TTTGTCTCTTCCTCAAACTTTTGATATACTTGTCATGAACAGAATCGTTTTTATTACGGGCGCCACTTCCGGGTTTGGCGAAGCCTGTGCTGTTAAATTCGCACAGTCCGGCTATGATGTTATTATAAATGGGCGCAGAGAAGAAAGGCTGGAACGTTTAAAGATCCGTCTTGAAGCGGATTATGCCATAAAAGTCCTGACCCTCCCTTTTGACGTAAGTAACCGCGCAGCCGCCATGAACGCCATCCAAAATATCCCGGAAGAATGGAAAGATATTTCCGTATTGATCAATAACGCAGGATTAGCGCTTGGCCGCGATCTTTTTGATGAATCAGCAATAGATGACTGGGATACCATGATAGACACCAATGTAAAAGGGTTGCTCTATGTAACGAAAGCGGTGTTACCGATGATGATCAAAAAGCAACGCGGACATATCATTAATCTCGGGTCAGTAGCCGCCAAACAGGTGTATGAAAAGGGTCACGTCTATTGTGCCACCAAGTTTGCCGTTGAGGCCTTAAGCCAGGCTATGCGGATAGATATGCTGCGGCACAACATTAAAATTACAGCCATTCATCCCGGCGCTGCCGAAACAGAATTTTCGCTGGTTCGCTTTGGAGGAGACGAGGAAAAAGCCAACGAGATATATAAGGGCTATAAACCATTAACCGGCAAAGATGTAGCCGAGGTCATCTATTTCTGCACTACATTGCCTGAACACGTGAGCATCAATGATTTAGTCATCACTCCTACCCAGCAGGCTGACGCTATTTATTTCTACAGGAAATAATTTCAACGGCATATTTACGTTCAATACAAACCGGAGGTGTTCTTAACCAGGTATCTGCTCTCCGGTTAAAGGCCGATTGTCTGAAAAATAATCAGAAGGATACCCTATAAAACGTCTGAAATGAAAAGGTCATTCCTGTACTCCTCTATTCTCCTGTTTTCCCTGGCGGGAATAAGCGCTTCCGCTTCTGCCCAGTCAGAAAGCGAAATCAGGGTCAGTCCCTGCAGTATTCAATCAATACAGGATAAAGCGGACAGCTTAAAACACCTGCTTTCCAAAGGCGGTTATTCCGTTTTAAGAGAAGCATCCATCTCGATGGAAAGTGCATACGACATACCCATTATTGTACCCATGGATGAAGGCGCGAAATATCAGTTTGTATTTATAGGAGATGAGCATTCCGCAACTTATGAAGTAAGAATGTATGACTATCATGAAAATCAGGTCGTATATAAAAAGAATGAATCAGGTAAAAAGAATACCAATATTATTCGTTACGCCTATACTCCCAGAGGATCTGAATATCACATGATTAAACCCCTGCAAATCAACAATGAGCGGAAGAGTGATCTTTGCGGATATGTGATGTTGTTTAAGGAAACCAAAGCAAAAGCTAAAAAAGGTAAGTAAATAATGCTGCACCCGGATTTCTTTGGGATGCATCCTTCACCTCAATCTTTCTTCACCAAAACGATCCTGTTCCGGTCTGATTTATAAATTTCATCGTAGAAATTAACCAGTTCCGCATAGTCTGACGGAGGGAAGCGTCCACTGAACTTTTCTATATCCCGGTAATAAGTGATTTTATTCGATTGTACCTGAACAGCACTCTTATATATTCCGAATTTACTTTCAACAGTCACTTCACCGGGCATAGACTCTACGGTATAGCCAGCCGGTATTTCGATGACAGTGGTGTCCTTATCATGGTATTCAAAACTCATAACGATCGGATACTTCCGCTCATCTTCTTTTTTAAGCTTAACGGAGGAGCGCGTAATAATATTCGGCGCAATAAATAATCTCTTGCCCGTAACCGATGCATAGTTTAATGCCTTAATATCCAACTGCTCCCCTATTTCCGGAACAGCGGTCTTGTTTTCGGTGTAAGCAAATTTTTCTATATCATAATGCGGCAAATCAATACTTTGCTTCAGATGTTCTAATTTTTTTTCATCCGACAATTGATGGATAATTGCATGCGGATAATCCTGTTGCACACCCGTGTACAATGTTTTAATCTTCACATTCAACTCGCCGCCTTCAGACAACACCCCTTCAGCCTTTCTGACCTGCAGGTTTTCGTTTGCGCCATACCGTGGCGTTCTCACCAGTTTACTGTCATCTTTATCAACCAACAGTACGGGCCTGTTGGCATTGCTTCCACCAATATAGCCGGGGGCTATGGTTTGACTGGTACACTCCAGCCACATAGTGTCGGTGCTTAAAGGAACGCATACGATAATATGATTAAACTGACTACTCGGGAAATCTTCCAAGAAAAACGGCTGCCCCCTTCCGTTTTTAATGAGTGTATAATGCGACCGGATGCCGGCTTCTTTAAGCAGCGAGTACATAAAATTACTTAAAGCCTTGCAGTCTCCATATTTCTTTTGTGCCACATAAGTCGCATCAAAAGTCTGCCATCCGCCGATGCCTAACTGAACGGAGATGTATCGTGTATTCTGCTGAAGATAATCATACAGCTTTAATACTTTTTCTCTTTCCGAGCTTAAGCCGTCCGTCAGGTCATGCACCTTACGCTTGACGTCGGGCGGCAATACGTCACGTCCCTCATTTAACAAATAAATAAACCGGCCAAGGCCCTGCCAGGTGGAAATATCCGCTTTGTATTTACCGTATTCAAACTCTACCGGGCCAAAATAAACTACCGGCATAATGTCGCTCCAGCCGGGAGAGGCATATTCCAGTTCGATGGCTTCCATATCCTTCAGTTCCCACCGGTAAAAGTCTTTATTTTTTTCCGTTTTCCTTTCCGGTTCACCGGAATAATTAAATGCTTTGTAACGAATGGGAAATCCGGCGGGCACTACCAGGGTCATGCCACTTTGCTCCACCGATAAGTTTTCACCGCCCACCGGCGACCAGGTAGGATAAAACATATTGAAATTTATCTGCACCACCGTTTCGTACACTACCGTATAGGGATATACCCGGTGATAGAAACTATGCACCTTCACCCGGTTATCGTCCGTCAGATTATTATCATCGGAAGCGCTGAGATCTTTTATTTCTCTTTTTTTCAGGCTCCTCAGCTTTTTTCCGCTTTCATCATACAATTCGCCTTCCATCCCTTTAAATTCGGTTAGCTTATCATAACCTACCACGGCTGTTGCGTAAGTATCACCGCTTTCATCCAAAACCGTAATGGCATATCTCCGATAAAACCTCGACCTTCCCAAATCAAGCACTTCAAATCGCATATCTTCCATGCGCTTCACTGCATGGGCATTTTTCAACAAATTCTCCGGTATTTTATTAACGGCGTAATCACCGTCGGCAGCAAAAGAACAGACATTGCCAAGCGACAGAATAAAAGCAACAAACAGAATTCTAAACATCAGGTTATTTTTTCTTTTTCAGAACAATTGGCTCTGCATGTTTTTTCACTACATAACTAAAAAATTCTCTCAGGTCATTATATTCTTCCGGGCGAAAATTCGCACGGTTCAGTTTAATCCGGGAGCGGAGACGAACTGCCGTGCCGGCATTTTCAACGAGATATTCAAAAAAACCATCCGTGTCATTCAGATTGACCTTCGCTGACCTGGGTACCTCCTCAACTTCGTAGTCCGCCGGTATGTCCATATTAAAAATATAGGTTTCATCAAAAACGTAAGGCATTTCAACCGGGTAAGACCGTTCCGCAGCTTTAAAATAATTCTCCTTGTATCCCTCCCACATCATCGGATTGAAATAGACCATATCTTCGTCCATCTTCATCCGGAAATTAAATTTCATCTTCACCGGTTTTTCCAGTTCCTTCAATTGCTCAATCGTTTGATTACTCAATGTAATATCACCCGTATAGGACGTCTGTATATTTTTAAAAAATGATTCCTCTCCCTTTTCTTTAACCGTTTCACGGACGTTCACGGATTCAAAATACCCCGCTTGTGTTTGGCTGGCGCCGGTCCATTCACCGGGCTTCTCACTACGGAGAAAGACAGTCGTTAGCTTTTTTCTTTTAGAGAATCTGCGCCAAAATAGGTCGCATTGGACGTTTCCGGCATAATTATCCGGGCGTGTCCGTTGTAGCAATATCCCGGCAGATAGTTGAACCCGATTAGCGGAGAAGTAGCATCAAGATAATAATAAATGCCTTCTATCTTCACCGCACAAACCACATAATTAAAACGATTGATCAACGGATACAATTCATTGGTGTAACCATGGTCACGCGTACTTAAAAGAACGGGATAGGCTTCAATGCCCTGTTGCTTCATCATGGCCGCCAATAAGAGGTT
>JACFNM010000349.1 GCA_019454915.1 Chitinophagaceae bacterium | reverse complement strand
TTATTCTATTATTGCAACATGTCGCCGCTTTCTATTACAACCATCCAAACGGACCTTTATTGGGAAGACAAACCGGCTAATCTCGGGATGCTGGAAAAGAAGATGGAAACCATTCCTCCTGGCGCGGAAATAGTTATTCTTCCGGAAATGTTCAGTACGGGATTCAGTATGCAATCGGCGCTGTTGGCAGAAAGCATGAACGGCAACACGGTGAGATGGATGAAAAAAACAGCTTCGGCGCATAAGATAATTTTAACCGGAAGTGTAATTATAGAAGAAGGCGGACACTTCTTCAATCGTTTGATCTGGATGCAGCCAGACGGGAACTACGGCTTCTATGATAAACGACACCTGTTCGCATTTGCTTCGGAAGACGAGTCTTATACCGCGGGCAGAAAACGGCTCATTACTTCGGTAAAAGGATGGAAGGTCAATCTGCAAATCTGTTATGATTTACGCTTCCCGGTTTGGATACGGCAGAAATCTGATATACACGATAATCCTAAGAAAGAGCCGGAATACGATCTAATCGTTTTTGTGGCCAACTGGCCGGAAAGCCGTAAGCATGCATGGAAAACGCTATTGCAGGCCCGGGCTATAGAGAACCAGTGCTATGTGGTGGGCGTTAATCGCATCGGAAAGGACGGAAAGAACATTTATCATTCCGGAGATTCTATGGTGGTTGACCCTTTGGGTGAAATTCTGTACACCGGGTCCGACCGTGAGGAAATTCATACTATGATCCTGCATAAAGAAAAGTTAGCCGAAGTCAGATCCAGGTTCCCGTTTGGAAAAGACGCTGAATTCTTTTCTATAGATCCCTAATTATTACAAACAACAACCCATGAAAATTGCCTATAAGAATGGTACCCTGTTCACCGGCGAGCATATAGAAACCGGCAAAGCAATCCTGGTAAACGATAACACCATAGTGGGATTAACGGACGAAGGAAGCATCCCTTCAGATTATCAAATATCAGACCTGGAAGGACTTCAGGTAGCGCCTGCCTTCATTGATCTGCAAATTTACGGGGGAGATGGTAAATTGTTTTCTGCTGAATTGAGCATAGAAGCCATAGAAGCCACATACCGGTATTGCCTGAGGGGCGGTTGTTCCCGGTTCATGTTAACCATGGCAACCAACAGTATGGAAACCTTTTTGAAAGGAATAGAATTGGTAAAAGAATATTGGGACAAAGGGGGGAAGGGTCTGCTGGGTTTCCACATGGAAGGGCCGTATTTAAATCCGGTTAAGAAAGGCGCCCATGTAGAAAAATGGATTAAGAAACCCTCTGTCGAAGAGGTATCCCTGGTATTAGAGAAAGGAAAAGGCGCCCTTAAAATGATGACCATCGCCCCTGAAGTATGCAGCGACGAAGTCATACAATTATTGCTGAATAGTGGCATAATCGTTTCAGCCGGGCATAGTAATGCCACCTATGCAGAAGCTATGAGAGGGTTCAACATGGGCATCCCGACAGCTACCCATTTATTCAATGCCATGTCGCCCTTACAAAGCCGTGAGCCCGGACTGGTTGGCGCTATTTATAATCATGACAGGGTGCGAAGCAGTATCGTCGGCGACGGAATACACGTAGATTTCGCCTCCTTAAGCATTAGTAAAAAGTTGATGGGTGAAAGGTTGTTTTTTATAACCGATGCAGTAACCGAAACGTCAAAAGGCGATTATCAACATATTCTTCGGGGAGACCGGTACACGCTGCCGAATGGTACGCTTTCGGGGTCGGCGCTGACCATGATGGAATCGGTGAAAAATGGGGTGAAGCACGCCGGTATAGCACTTGAAGAAGCACTCCGGATGGCTTCCACTTATCCCGGGCAATTGATAAAAGATCAACTATTAGCAGGTAGAATAGCACCCGGTTATACCGCAGAATTTGTGGTATTCAACGACCGGTTTGAGGTAGTAAGGGTTATCGGTCATTAACTTCAAATCATCACCGTATCAGCTTCCGGATGAAAAGGCTGTCCGAAGTTCTGACCTTTAAAAAATAAATGCCATTGCCTAATCTTTGCAAATCCGGAAGCACATACCGATAACTCCCGCTATTCACCGCAATCTCCTTCTTAAACACGAGCTTCCCCTGCAAATCATTAATGCTAAACTGAACGGGTCGCGGCACTCTGCTGTAGAGCTGAACAACTAAATTATCCTGAAAAGGATTTGGATATACACTAAAGCTGAGCTCCGTATTATTTCCGGACACGACAACAATCGTCTTACTATATTTGTACGTACCATCGGGGTACACTATTTTAATCCGGTAATATCTATCGCCCCAAGACAATGCTTCCGGATCTGTAAAACTCAGTAAACGCGGGTTATTGTTGAGATGATACACCACGCCCTTTTTCTGAAAAACGCCATCCACTTTTTGAGCTGCTTCTACCTCAAAATAGGCATCCTCTTCGCTTTGATACTCCCAAAATAACGTGACTTCAGTTTGATTAAGCCGGAAACTGAGATTTGAGATTTCAATCGGCAGCACATATTGGGGGACCCATTGCGAAGTTGAAAGACCATATAAACGTTGACTAACGGGTGAATTGTCTTCATTTGAAATAAAAAGCCTGGTCGGCTTTACGGCGGTAACACTTTCTATCTGACCAATAACTCCGGCGCTACCCAAATTTATCTTTCTTTTATTTCCGGTCGTAAACACCTTATCCGTTTCCGTAAAGCCGGACACAATCCACAAAGCACAGGGATACAATTCCTGTATCTCATATTTATATCCAATTAACACCACAATATGCTCATTCGCTTTGGCGGCGCTCGTAATCATAATTCCCCCAGTATCATAACTTTCTAATCGTTGGGCGACATAGCTTCCCGGTTGGGCCGGTATTGCATAATGACCGGTTGTAGTACCGATCCAGTTCTTCGTAAACAAATGGAGTTTTCCATTATCATAAAACAACGCTTCACAGTCAAAATCCGTGTTATTGGGTCCTTTATTGGTAAAATCCGTTTGATCCGCATAACTGAAACCAATCGTCTGAATATCCCCACTCGCCACAGAACCCGTCGGGCCGGTGATGTCGTCAATTTTTTGCAACGGAACGCGATAGATTTTCAAATCCTTGCGGTTGCCACGCACGTTATTGCCCACATCCGCTATATACAAATAGGTACCGTCAGAGGTAATATCTTCCCAGTCCACATTCGTTGTACCCTCTAAATTAATTGTCTTAGTAATATTCCGGGTAAGGGTGTCTATAATGTAAATATCGTTACTGTTTTCGCCATCATTCAAAGCAAATAATTGCCCGTTTACGAAAACCATTCCGCTAATTTCCTTTAATTCGATGGGAAGCGCCCCTTTATCAGTCAGAGAGCCGCTGGTTTTAGGATATTCACATGAGCCATTATTAACCGTTGCCTGAGAATCATAATTAGTCGCTAACGGGTCCATGCAGCCCGGTAACTCCTGTGCAAAAAGACGAGCGCTGGAGAGGAATAATCCAACTAATATGGCCGGGGTAATTCGCATTTCAAAAGTCATATTTTACAAACCCGTTTTCTCTTCAGAAACCAATCGAAAAAATGCTCGGTTATTTAATAGGGATTGTTTAGATATCCGGTGGTAATTGAATCGGTGCGTATAAAATGAACCGGACAAAGGGTAATTACCCAGAATATAGGACTAAAGAAACTGAACGGGCTGCTAAATTACACTATTCGCCAAAAATCCTGCTATAAGGAACAGTAAATTCTCGAATTTTCTCCTGGTAACAGATACAAAAGTTCGTGGGCAAATTACCGGTTTGACGAGGATCGGTTTATCATTTCTATTACCGCTTCCATCTTCCCGTCAATATTTTTTTTGACATTTTCAACCGTTGGCGGCACGTAAATATCCGGTACCACTCCCCTGCCTTTCGTTTCCGGATGGCGAAACTGTATCAGACGAAAAAGCGGTAACCGTACTCTCATCTTTGTTTCGGGAAGGATGACGTCGGGAATCAACATACCGCTGTTTCCATAGGCTCCTCCGCCCGCCTCTTCACCCACTAACAATACATTATGTTGACCCTTAACGGTTTGAGCAAACAGGGTGGAAGCTGAAAAAGTAGGTCCGTTTATCAAAATATACACCTGCCCATTATAATGGTTTCTTCTCCTGGGCTGTATAACGTGCTTCTCCCAATACCTGAAATGATATTGGTTGTCTTCATTTTTCGAAGTAGTAAAAAACAGAATCGGAGACAATATCCACCCCGAACAGAAATACCGCTTATCTCTCCCCAGGCGATTACGCATAGCTGTCACAGTATCGCT
>JACFNM010000348.1 GCA_019454915.1 Chitinophagaceae bacterium | reverse complement strand
TGCCCTGTGCTCCCTGCAGCAGCACAAACAGGTCGAAGCCCCTGAAATTCACCGAAGAAGAAAAACCGGAACTAAGCCTGGGGTGTTTGCTGACCAATACCACCCGATCGGTCTGATCAATATGCCCATCGCCATTCACATCTTTCAACCTGGGATCACCAGGCTGAGGTATCGTATAGGAGGGGCTGGTAGGCAGTTTGGAAAGATCTTCACCTGTTTGGATGACTCCTTCAAATACCTGTCCGTAAAAAGAACCTAAAGGTTCGCCCACCCTGAGTATTTCCACACCGAGTATTCTTTCCTTTACGTTGTTATACAGGCTGGTGATCCTGTTGGTGTTATAAGCGCCGTTAACGCCTACAGACCAATGCAGGTTTTTACGATCAATGACTGCCGCGTTGACCGTCAGCTCTATGCCTTTGTTTTCTAAGTTGCCCACATTCACCAATTGCTCATTGCTCTGCCCCAGGCTGGGTGGTATTCGTATCAGCAGATCGGAGGTTTTTTTATGGTAGAGGTCAATGGTGGCGGAAATTCTGTTGTTCAGAAAGCCGGCATCTATCCCTGCGTTATATTGAAAGGTGGTTTCCCATTTCAGGTTTTCGTTGCCACTGTTGCCCACCTGGTATGCCACGCCGCCACCATAATATACTGCTTCGAGAAGCTGCAGGTATTCGTAATCGCCTATCTCCTGGTTCCCTACCTGCCCGGCGCTCACCCGTAATTTCAAATTACTGAGCGGTGCGTAGTCACTCAGGAAAGCTTCTTCATTCACATTCCACGAAAGCCCTATTGACGGGAATAAGCCCCATTTATGGCTTTTGGCAAAACGGGTGGAGTAGTCGCCCCGGAAGTTAGCGGTTAAATGATACCGGTCGAGCAGCGAATAATTGATCCTGCCGAGCAGAGAGTGCAGCCGACTTTCGGACAGCCCGCTGAAGATAGGCCGGCTGCCATAAGGCTTCCCGTCCTGCAGATTATATACCCCCAGGTCCTCATTGGTAAAATGAGAGCTGAGTGTGGTAATGAAATTCGTTCGGGTGCGCTGAAAAGTATACCCTCCCAGGATATCAAACGCGTGGGTATCTTTTAAACGTTTCGTATAAGACAGCGTGTACTCCGACAGCAACACTTCGGATTTTTTATTTCCAACGCCGCCTATTCCCTGCGGCTCCAGTCCGATAGCGGTGTAGGAAGGAGAAAAATAATTCTGTGTAGTATATCCGATATTGGTGCCTACACTCACTTTAGCCGAAAACCCACTCTCCGTTTTATACTGGGCATAAAAATTACCCAATACCGCGCCATAGATGGTTTGAGCCGTACTGTTTAAAAGATCCGAAATGGGGTTGGCCGTAGTATCGCCCCGTCTGAGATAGGCATACTCAAAAGGATTATTGTAGTTGTACCCGCCATTGGCGCCGTAAAAGGACACAATCGGCGGCATATACAGCGCGTAGGTAAGCGAGTTGCTGATGCCGGCGGAATACGGAGAGCTGTTGTAGTTAACGGCTTCAAATGTAGTAAGCGTATTTTGCGTACTCTGACTGCCCGTAACGTTTACACCTACCTTAAGACCCGGCAAAACAGAACGTTCGTAATTGGCGCGGCCAACAAAACGTTTCAACCCTGAATTAAGCACTACACCCTCCTGATTGAGATAACTTCCGGAAATGAAATACTGCGATTTTTCATCGCCGCCGCTTATGGAAAGGGAATGATTTTGCGTGATGCCCGTTTGCAGCACTGCCTGCTGCCAGTTATAGCCCGGCCCCAATTCAGCGATCAGTTGATCACTGTATCCCGGCTTATTCAAAAAGTAATCCTTTTGCAGGCGTGCCCATTGCGGGGCATTAAGCAGATCAAGTTGCTTTGCAGAATTGGCTACGCCAAAAGAATACTGATAGTCTATCAGGTTGCCGCCCTTTTTACCTTTCTTGGTGGTAATCAGAATGACACCATTTGATCCGCGCGATCCATAGATTGCCGTCGCAGAAACATCTTTTAACACCTCTATGGATTCAATGTCGGACGGGTTTAAAAAAGCGAGCGGGTTGAGTTCTCCCTCTACGCCGCCCAGCCCTACTTTTGTGGAGGCATTATCGGTGAAAAACAGGAACCCGTCAATCACAAACAACGGGTTATTACTGGCGTTAACGGAATTGCCGCCGCGTATCCGAATGGTAGCCGGCGCACCGGGCTGACCGGATTCCTGGGTGACGTTCAAACCGGCAACGGTGCCGCCAAGCAGGGCGTCCACAGAGGGAGATACATTATATTCCAATACCTTTTTGGAAACCGACGATATAGCGCCCGTCAGATCCTTTCTTCTTTGCGTGCCGTAGCCTACAACCACCACTTCATCCAATTCACCCACACTACGGGATAAATATAAACTCACCAGGCTTGCTGATGCGGGCACCTCCTCTTCAGTGGTTTTATATCCAACAGACGTGACCACCAGGGTAACCGGAAAGGTTTTGGAAGGCCGGAATGAAAAAGCGCCTTTCGCATCGCTCAATACCGTATTGCCCGTTCCTTTTTCACTAATAACCGCTTTCGCTACCGGATCGTTGGTGGCAGCATCTATGATATAGCCCTCAACCAAATTACTTTGAGCATGAAGCTTTACGGAAAAGAAAAGAGTCAGTAAGAAAACACTTTGTACAAATCGCTTAAAATAAAAATTCATATTATGGTGGTTTAAAATAAAATGCTTTATTGTTTACAGTTGAAAGCGCGCACCCACATAAAACATGCTGCCCGTTACAGGCCCCCATACCAGGGAGCCATCAAAATATTTACTGAACGGATTGGCCGCGTCTATAATCGGGTCCTTCTGCCGGTAATCCGTCAGGTTCTCTCCCCCTGCATATACTTCCCATTTATCATTGAGTTTCCTCGTTATTTGTGCACTCATCAGGATGTATGCGGGCGAATAATCTTTCAGACGCAGCCCCGCCGGATTAGATGCCGTAAAGGGAATTCTTTTTGGCCCCAACCATTGAGTGGTATAATCGAATTTCCACTTGTCATCCGGTTTATATTCAAGATTGAGAAACGCCCGATGTTTTGAGATGAGCGGCTTCTCCAAAAAATCACCCCAGTAATAGGTCTTCACGTCAAGCCATTTATACGCTATCCGTATATCCAATTCTTTCAGCAGTTCATAATTCAGTTCCACCTGCACATTATTGGAATAGGATTTCCCCTCCAGGTTATAGAAATACACCGCCTGTGGATTGGCGTCATAGTCCACAACCGTCTGATTAATAAAATTCGTGCGATAAGCATCTATGCTGATCGTAGCAGCGCGCTGGTACAATTTGAAAGCATGCAGGAAATTGATCCCGGCAGTCCAGGCCTTTTCGGGATCGAGACCATAACCATAATCATGCGTGGTATTGATGATCTTATACTCCCTGGAACTTACGAACGCTGCGGTATTTTCGGCGAGTATATTGGCAATCCGGTATCCCGTACCCGCAGCAATACGAACACTGGTGCTTTCAGAGATATCATATTTCAGATTAACCCTCGGCGTTGTGATCCACCCGAAGTAATTGTGATGATCGGCGCGTATTCCCGCGATCACCGACAGGTTGAACGGCGCTGTATAGGTGTATTCGAAAAATGCACCGGGTATTATTTCATGACGGGCAAATACAGCCGTCTCTCCCGAAGCACCCGGAACGCTGTGGTTGTGCCCCGTTCCGTCTGACTCGCCGCTGTGCTCGCTATGATCCGCGATGTACACCTCCCGGTAGTTTTCATTACTGAAGCTCAGCCCGGTTCTGTACTTGTGCGTTGTGGTGCCAATGACAGACTGGTAAATAAAATTGGCATAAACATTTTTCTGCCTGCCCGAATAGGTATTGATTCCGTAAACAGATTGATTATTATAGACATTTCCCGAAAGGATCAGTCCCATACTTTTATACTTATGTTGTGGAAACACGTATCCTAACTTTCCGGTTACGGTAAATTGCTCGCTATTCAGATCCACCAGGTAATGATCGCCGGAAATATTATCCTTGCCGTGATGTGATGCACGTTGTCCCGCATATCTTTTATCGCTCAACGCCTTAATCGCAAACTGTCCAACCCATCCGCTGTTGTCCATATACTTCCAGCGGCTAATCACATTAAACTGCCGTCCGGTCGGCATATCCGCGAATCCATCACCGTTTCTGTCATGATTCCAGGCAACGGTATTCGCATGACTCAACAATGCCGTACTCCACCTGTCGTTCAGCCTTTGTGTAAGGTTGACGTTCCCTTCCAGGTGACCCATACTGTTGGCGTAGGT
>JACFNM010000347.1 GCA_019454915.1 Chitinophagaceae bacterium | reverse complement strand
TGTACCGGGCAGACCAATACACGGGATATCGTATTCATTCGAAAAGGCCTGGGCGCCCCTGAAAGAACCGTCACCTCCAATGATGACCAATCCGTCAATGCCCAATTTGTGCAGGTTGTCGTAGGCTTTTTTCCTGCCTTCAGGTTGTAGAAAGTCCTTACACCTTGCTGTTTTTAGAATGGTACCGCCTCTCTGTATGATATTGGCAACACTGCGGGATTCCATTTTAAATATATCATTCTCAATCATGCCGGCGAACCCGCGCATGATACCGTAAACGTCTAAGCCGTAATAAATACCTGTCCGCACAACGGCGCGTATTGCCGCATTCATACCCGGAGCATCACCACCTGAAGTTAGTACCCCGATTTTTGAAACTTTCTTTTCCATTCTTTAAAACTTGTCTGAGACGATTAAAATCATTCAAAGGGCAAGTACAGTTGTTATTTTTTTTCTATATCTGTTATATAGAAGCGCCAAAAGTACATAATTAGAATCATTTCCCAATTTTCGGCCGGAGGTTTATTGATTTTGTATATTCGGGCCTACTTATCTCCAATAATGAAAATATTAATAACAGGCGCCAACGGACTTTTGGGGCAAAATGCAGTTAAACAATTTGTTAGCACAGGCTGCGAGGTGTTTGCGACCGGCAGGGGCGCCAGCCGTTTGCCCTTATTCGACCAGCCTTACACCTATCTTGATATAGCATTGACAGAACGGAACAGGGTTCTCGCCGGGGTGACCTCGATTCAGCCCGATATCATTCTTCACACCGCCGCCATGGCGCAGCCAGATGACTGTGAACTGAACCGGGCTGCATGCTATGATTCGAATGTTAATGCAACTAAATACCTTGCGGACGCAGCTGAAATTGTAGGTGCCCGGCTGATCTTTTTGTCCACAGATTTTATTTTTAGCGGAGAAAGCGGCCCATACAAAGAGGAAGATGTTCCGGCTCCGGTAAATTATTATGGACAAACCAAATGGGAAGCGGAGCAGTATGTGATGCAAGGCAAAATGGACTGGGCAATCGTCAGGACAGTACTGGTTTACGGAAACATACTGAAAGGCACGAGGAGTAATATTGTTACCTGGGTAAAAGACAACCTGGAGAAAAAACGCCAAATTAAGGTAGTGAGCGACCAGATAAGAACGCCCACTTTTGTTGAAGACCTCGTACAGGGCATTCGCCTTATCATTGAAAAAGAAAAAAAGGGTATATACCATATTTCCGGGAAAGAAGTGCTTACTCCTTTTGATATCGCCGTTCAGGTGGCCGGTTACTTCGGGTTGGATAAATCTCTTATGGAAAGGGTGAATGCAGACACATTTACGCAGCCTGCCCGCCGTCCTTTGAAAACCGGATTTATTATAGAAAAGGCTGAAAGGGAACTGGGGTATCGGCCGGTGAGTTTTGTGGAAGGGATTAGGAGAATATACGGTTAGCATCAACTGATTTGAACGCTAAGACCATCGGTTACAACTTGATAAATATTTTCTTCCGGTAGAGTATATACGCAGGAATAAAATTAACGCCTACAAAAAACAACGCGTATAACCAACTCGCCAATTCAGGTTGCACACCCGATTGTACCAAACCGTTTACGACAAGTTCGTTGAGCGGGAGCCCGCCAAATTCTAATCCATAGAATATCAGGGCGAGAATGTCAGCTAACACATAAACGGTAATGGCATTGGCGCCGAAAATTACACCGACGCCGGCCCATCTCTTATAACCTAAAATATCAACGATAAAATACAAGGCTCCTAATAGCATAGCGGCTAAGCCGGATGACACCAAAACAAATGAACTGGTCCATAAGTTTTCGTTTACGGGAAAGGTAAGTCCCCAGAAGTAGCCGAGAATAGCTGAAAACAAACCTGCTGTCATCAGGTAGTTTACTTTCTCAGCCGGAGAGTGTTTGTCTATCATCAGCCTTCCCGCCAGCATGCCGGTGATGCCACTGACGATGGCGGTAATCGTACTCAGGATACTTTCGGGATCCCAGGTTCCCTGCCACATTTTTCCGGGGAGGTATTTACTGTCTACCCACGCCACGATGTTGACGCCGGGTTCCAGCATCACTTTACCCACACCCGGGGTAGGTATCAGGGTTAATGCCAGCCAATAACCAACTAACAGGATAGCGGCTATCCAGGCCTGCTGCTTCCAGTTTGAATTAAGAAACAGGATACCGCATGCTAAAAATACGATGGCAATTCTCTGCAGGGTTCCGGTCCATCGCAGATTGTCAAAGTCGAAATTGGGCAGCATGTTTAAGAACATACCTACTGCAAATATTTTTAGAGACCGGATGATTATCTTTTTGTATAAGCTTGCCTTAGAGAAGCCCTGGGTCAATCGTTTGGTATAGGCGTAAACGATGGATACACCTACGACAAACAGGAAAAGGGGAGCAATGGTGTCCGTAAAAGAGAGTCCATTCCATTTGGTGTGGCGAAGCGTAAAATAAACGTACTGCTCATTTCCGGGGAAGTTAACCATAATCATGGCTGCGATGGTGAAGCCCCGTAAGGCATCGAGTGATATAAGCCGGTTAGATTGCAGATTCATGACTGGAGAACGGATGAAATTTTATTGATAGCAAAACCCTCAGATTTCTTTTCCGCCTGATTGTATACCGAGTAATAGGAAAGAGTCTTTTTACCGGAAATGATACTGTCTGATTGTACGGAAAATAAAAAAAACCTGATTAAATCAGGTTTGGAGATATAGTTCCCACCGGTTGTTTTAAGTTATAGATAAGACTCTCAAGGCCTTATAAGCATTTGGAATACGGAGATATTGTAGAATATTAAGTTATTAAATCAGTATACATTTTTGGGGCAGGGTATCCCTCTCCTGAGGTTGCCGGTGTTAAGGTCACGGTCGTTGAATAATTTAAAGGTCACCGTAACGCCTGAAAAGTAGTACCAGTCCTTTGTTTTTGGATTTCCTCTTTTGGTTCCGCCAGCGGGATAGACCGGGTTCCCGTCCTTTAGTTCACCGCCCCGGTAAGCCATCTGAATAGCCTGAGGTCCTCTCGCCGCCAGCAGGGTGCTGCGATCCACATAGGTACGGCTGACGTCATCCAGGTAATCGGTAAAGGTTTTGTTAAATCGAAACTCCCAGCCCAGCGCTACATTGCGGGTAACGGCGAAGCGTATGCCTGCACCAAAGGGTATAGAAAAATTCTTGTAATTGTATTTTTTCCGGTCGGGGTATTCCGGCAACCCCTGGCCTTCCGTGCCTACATTGCGAAGTCCAACTTTTTTCCCACTGGTATCAAAGGCGTAGGGTCCCATATTGAAGATGGAAACCCCGGCGAATACATAGGGGGTATACCTTTTTTCCATGATGTCAAAAATTTCATATACGCCTGTCAGGCTTGCGTCATATACTTTTGAGCGGAAACTCAGGTTGCGCTGCCTGCGCATAACATCTGTACTCAGGCTGTCAGCCGCTTTCACGTTTCCATAGGTGATGAGCCCCCTTATTGAGAACTTATCGGTGATGGCATAGCTGGCCCCCGCCGCAATGGCAGGTAACGCCTGGGAAAAAGTATATGTTTTTTCCTGCAATTCGCCCTGGTAATTGGCAAAGCCACCAAAGGCTTCCAGGCTTATATTTTTTAAAAAATCCTGAGAATAGGCTGAGGAAAAGCCGAGCAGTAATGCTAATATAGATACCTGTTTGAAAATCATACTCTTTTATATACGTTATCTTAACGTAAAAGTTTGGTAAAAAAATAATTACACAACAAGTATAATTCACAGGAAGGATTTCAGATATGTGGTTTTGCTCTTTACGTAATCCTGCCCAAGCTGTTTATCCCATTCTCGTCCGCAACATTTATACCGCTTACCAAAGGCTGGCGGGGTATTCTCCTTTTTTAACAAGAGCCTGGATATTGGACGCTACACCTGGCGCGTCTTCCTTATAAGTGACGCCAAACCATTCAGAATCGGTGGTGACCACTTTTAAGACGTTATCAGGCATTTTAATGAAGGCGGCGCCCACGTCCACTACGTATATTTCCGCTTTAGGCTCGTGAATGCGTTCCCGTAGAAATTGATCGAAGAGTGCTTTACATATGCTGAAGACATAAGGAGTAAAGCACCAGAAATTCATAGAAACCTGGGAGTCAGAGGGCACTTCTGTTTTTGTTCCTCCCTCTTCATATACTATTTTTCCCTCCTCCCTGAATATTTTGGTACGCTCGTTTATTTCTATCAGATTACCCGAGTCGTCCGTTTTACACACACCTCTGCTTACCGATCCGTTATCCGACAGGGTATTGTTTAA
>JACFNM010000346.1 GCA_019454915.1 Chitinophagaceae bacterium | reverse complement strand
GAAAGGCGGTGCCGGTTAAAGAAGTAACGGCATTCCTGATGGTTGTACAGTTACTATTGGCGCCTTATCTTGATTATACATTACTGGCACCCAAGAAAATGTCAGCGATGGCGGTGAATCGGGACGCTTATTTCTCTTTTGCGCTGCCGGCTGTACTCGCTTTCATTGTTGGCATGACGATTTCTTTTAGAAAGCACAAAATACCTCACAGCAAGCTGGAGTTCGACCAACCAATGCGGCGTAGGAACAGTATCATTGGCATCAGCCTAATCATTATCGGCTACGCCTTTCTGATAATCCAAAACATTTTGGTTATCCCCGGACTCGAATTTTTTATCCTGGTTCTTACATTATTGCGATTCGTAGGTGTTTTCTATTTAATGTATTCCAACAATAAATTTTCAACTTTATGGATAATAGCCGTTATGGTGCCTGCCACGATTTCCACCATCAGAGGTAGTATATTCATTGATCTGTTGATCTGGTTCTTTTTTATCTATGCATTCCTTGCGATTAAACTTAAGTTACGTACCAGAACTACCGTAATAACGGTTGTTTCTTCTATACTTTTTCTAATGGTTCTGCAAACCGTAAAAGTTGATTACAGAACGATAGAATGGAGCAAGAAAAGAATTACACAGGAAGCTTCGGGAGTGAACCTATTTGTCAATCTCTTTTCAGAAAACGTTCAATCAATTGATCAAAATCGTTTATGGTTAATGCAGGCAAAGTTCATTACCCGACTGAATCAGGGCTTCATAGTTTCCTATGTCATGAAGAAGGACGTAGTTAGAACGACCCAAAAGATGAATCATTATTTCAGCACGGAGCTCCTGGGTATATTATTGCCGCGATTTATATACTCTGATAAAGTTACCGTTGGCGACAATAAGAAGTTCAGGTTTTTAACCGGTATCCCTTTAGCAACGTCTGTATCCATGAATGTTGGCATACTGGGAGATGGTTTCGGGAACTTTGGATATACCGGCGGTATTTTGTTTTGCTTCGGTTTTGGCATTTTTTTGAATCTCGCCATAGGCTACTGTTTTTCTCTTTCATTCAGAATTAAAACGATCTTATTCTGGATTCCGTTGATTCTTTTTTATGTAATGCGGGCTGGTAATGAATTTTATATCATAACAAACTGGACAATCAAGGTCGCTTTTGTAGTCATAGTTTATTACTTCTTTTCGAAAAGGTACTTTGGTAAAGCGATTTGATCAATTACGATTACCTACTTATCGGGCTGAGAAAATTGATTTTCGGCTATCAGAACAAATTTGAACATGATAACGCAACCGATAATTTTACCTTAATGCTTGAGTTCATTTTCCAATCCAGATAGATAACTCTGCTTTACAATAGCTTTCCAGTTTATATAAAGCCGATTATTTTCTTTGGAGGCACAATGAAAAGGATAATTTTCTATAACAGGCATACGAAAATGTTTTGACTATCTCGCACCATAAGGACAACTTAATCTAACAAAAGATAGGCGCACGGAAGAAGATTGTATCGACAAACGGATCATACTCAATAGCTTCGCGAGGATGTGTTCTTTACCAGTAAATTTCTTCAGCCACTTTGTATTAAACTATGGAATATTTTGTCTCAGACAGATTAGCATCAAACAAAGTGCATCGCAACAATAACAAAAAGAAAATCGTGCTCTTCACCGACTGGTACGAACCCGGCTTTAAAGCCGGTGGACCAATCCGTTCATCAGTGAACTTTGCAGCCAACATGAAGAATGATTATGATATCTACGTCTTCACGGGAGACAGGGATTCAGGAGATGGCCAACCGTACGCAAACATTGACAGAGATTGCTGGATGGATAAAGAAGGGATCCGGGTATTTTATGCTTCACTATCTTTTCTGAGATGGAAAAATATTCTCCACATCATTCAGGAAGTTCAGCCCGATTTTGTGTATCTGAATAATATGTACTCCCGGTATTTTACCATCTATCCATTACTGATGAAAAGGCTGGGATGTATAAAGGCACAAATAGTGCTGGCGCCAAGGGGAATGTTGAAAGCTACAGCAGTGCAATATAAAACAAGCAAGAAAAAGATATTTTTTCGATTGTTGAAATGGCTCAATATACCCGCGAAAACCATCTTTCATGCTACGGATGCAACGGAAGTGGAAGATATTAAAAGGCGGTTAGGAAAAGAACTGAGCATAGTGCAGATTAGCAATTTCCTTTCCGAACAAAGAGACCGGTATCCTATAAATAAAAGCAAGGGTAATCTTAGAATTATTTTTATTAGTCGTATACACCCCATAAAAAATTTACTATTCCTATTGCAATGCCTGCCAACAGTTGCGGGCGAGATGATGCTGACCATTGTCGCCACAATAGAAGATGAGAAATATTGGAGTGAGTGTCAAAAGGCTATAAAGAATCTACCGGAGACCGTCCAGGTTGAACTAAAGCAAAATGTTCCTCACCACGAAATAGAAGAACTGATAAATAATCATCATCTTTTCGTTCTTCCTACACAAGGTGAGAATTTCGGTCACGCTATTTTAGAGGCTTTATTAGCCGGAAGACCCGTATTAATCAGCGACCAAACTCCCTTAAAAGGTTTAGAAAAACAGCATGCCGGGTGGGATCTTCCATTAAGCGATCAGGCCGCCTTTATAAAGGTCCTGCAAGAGGTCGCGGATATGGACAATGAAACCTTTCAGCAATGGAGCATGGGGGCATGGAATTATGCCAAAGGATTTTCCGACAGTTCGGGACTGAAGGAGAAGTATAGGGAGCTGTTCAGTTGAGAAATACAGCGGGCAGTGTTGAAAGCCAGCGAGGGTAGATGCCCGAAGTCAGAAGAAGTTTACACGCCGAGGCTGCCTGTCCGGTAGGCAGGCAAGCTGCCAGAAGCGAAGCGCCCACCCGTCATTGCGAGGTGTACACGAGAGTAAAGAATTCAGAAGGATTATTCACGCCGTGGCCTGCCTGTCCGGTAGGCAGGCAATCTCCGTGTAGCGGAGCGCGGTCGTAAATAGTATAATGATACACATCCGTTTTCAAATTGGGAGATTGCCGCGCCTCCTTTATAAGTATTGCAAGTCATGTCAATTCGTTCAGGAGGCTCGCAATGGCGTGAGAGATAAATACCTTTCTTAATGATAACGGCAAAAGGTGGCTTTGTATATATCCTAACCAATAAACACCATACCGTGCTGTATACAGGTGTTACAAGTAATTTAGTCGCAAGGACTCAGGAACACAAAGAAAAAAAATATCCGAAAAGTTTTTCAGCCAGATATCATACGGACAAATTGATTTACTATGCTTTCTTTCCAACCATAATGGAAGCCATTGACGAAGAAAAACGGATCAAGGCCGGAAGCAGAGCAGCTAAAATTAAAATGATTGAAAGTATGAATCCTGAATGGAAGGATCTGTGGGAGGAGGTAAAGGAGTGGTGATCATAAAAGCGGAGTAGTCAGCCGGTTTAAAATAATTGGTCTCCGGTATTAGGAGACTGCTTCGGCAGGTGGTATCCGGAGTAAGTCGATTTATTCCGTCGCTGTCTCGCAATGACGGGCCCTTTACGGACTTCTTTGTGAGACCTAGATGGATGCCGGACGTCAGAAGAAATACACACCCTGGCTATTCAGTTTCCACCCTTCACTTCAAAATCCCCGATAAGACAATTGAAATCGCAGCAAATACCAATTATCTTTGCAAACTTTAACCGGCTATAATTAAATACCCAGGTTCGCTCAAAAAAAGACTGGATAATCTACCATGTATATTTTAGGAATTAACGCTTACCACGCTGATTCATCGGCAGCCATTTTTAAAGACGGTGAAATGATAGCGGCTACGGAAGAAGAACGTTTTACCAGGGTTAAGCACTGGGCTGGTTTCCCGGTGCAGGCTATTCAATTCTGCCTGCGCGAAGCGGATATTTCACTTAATGAAGTAGATTATATTACAATTGGCAGAGATACTAAAGCGAAGCTATTCAATAAGATGGCTTATTTATTCCGGAATCCTACTCTCATTGCCGGCGCCTTTAGCCGGTATAAAAATGCACGGCAGGTAACAAGTCTCGAAGATGAATTTCATAAAATAGACCCCTCGGTCAATTTTGAAAGCATAAGAAGCAAGATTAGAAACATAGAACATCATCGAAGTCATTTAGCTTCTGCTTTTTTTGCTTCACCATTTGAGGAGGCGGCATTACTTTCCATAGATGGTTCTGGTGATTTTACCACTACGATGATTGGTATAGGCCGGGGAAATAAAATTGAAGTTTTAGATAGTGTTGATTTTCCGGTCTCCTGTGGTA
>JACFNM010000345.1:842-4322 GCA_019454915.1 Chitinophagaceae bacterium | reverse complement strand
TGAAGGCTATTCATTTGTTAGGAAACAAGCCGGGATATAGTCCATCGCTTATCATTTCGATTATCGGTTTATTGGGTTTGACGCTACGGGTAAACAGCCCTTATGTTATTTTTGAATTGTGCGTATTGATTTGGCTGGTATTCTATGTTTTTCTCTTAGACACGATAGATTTGGATATCCGGAAAAAAAACTTGTTAGTGGGTCATGTTCTTTTTTGGCTGTTTATTTTTTCCGCATCTATCGCTTCGGTTATCATTTTCCAAAACCGGAATAAAGAGTTAGATCTGAGAAAACGAACTGCCGAGAAGCTAATCATGCAAACAGATCCTTCGAGTGAACGCCTGATCAATATGTCTATTCAGGGTTTTAGTAATGATTTTTTCCTTTCCAATCTGAGGCGGCTGCATGATTCGATCCAGGGAGCCATCCTGAAAGACAGCTTAGTGAATGCCAATTTTACGCCCTACCTTAATAAATATGACACCGAACTATTCTTTTATGATGCGGATGAAAGGCCGATTCCCGATGCGGAAAGACTGACTTTCAACGAGTTAAACAGCATCTATTCGGTTCAGGGTAAGGATACCAAAATTGCAGGATTACGGTATTATGAAACCGCCTTTGACCGGTTCAGTTACATATATAAGAAGGAAGTTACTGATAGCGCTCAAAGAATACGGATATATTTCTTTATGCTGGCCAATCCGAAATTATACCGGAGTGACGCTTTATACCCCGAGCTGTTTAGGCAGGCAGAGGATTATTCTTTTGAGTATGCGCCGGATTATGCCTATGCAATATATGATCAGGGCGCTTTACAGGTTTATGTGAATGACTATAGTTTTCCGACAACACTATCGGAGGAAGATGTACCTAAAGAAGAGTTTTATGAAAAACTGACGAATGGATATAGTGAGTTGTGGTATAAAACGGGTAATAAGGTCATCATTATTACGCGGAGGAGTAGTTTTATGATGGAGTCGCTCACCCTTTTTGTTTACCTGTTTTGCTCCTTCCTGATATTGGTGGCCTTATTGCAATTGGCCGGTTTGATTATTCAATCAGGATTTCGCTGGCGAATAATCAGGGAGTCCCTGGGACTTAATATCCGATCACAGATATATGGGACCGTTATTTTTATCAGCGTCTTTTCCTTTATAGTCATTGGAGCGGCGACCATTTTATTTTTTACTACTTCTTATAATAAAAATAACCGGGACAGGTTGAGTCGTTCTATCCAGGATATATCTTCTTCTATAAAACAAAAGGTGGGTGGACATTCTCTTGAGAATGAAATAGAACATATTTATCCCGGTGGTGATTCTTATTTGCTCCAGCAGTATATTTCTGAAATGGCTCAGTTGCATAATGTGGACGTTAACTTGTATAATGTTGACGGTTCACTCCAGATATCCTCCCAGCCTTTTGTTTATAATAAAGGAGTGCTAAGCCGGATGATGGATCCCATAGCTTTTTATAACCTGAGCCGTTTAAAAAAGATTCAGTTTGTTCAGGATGAGAAGTATGGGAAAATGAATTACCTGAGTATTTATGTACCGGTGCTGGATGAAAGCAGGAATACACTCGGTTACTTAAATGTGCCGTTTTTCAATTCGCAAAACCGGCTGAAACGGGAGATTTCGAGTTTTCTGGTTACGATTATCAATTTGAATGCGTTCATTTTCTTATTGTCCGGGATCATCGCGTTGTTTTTAACCAACCGGATAACCGGTTCATTCGCTTTGATCAGAGAGATGATGAAGGATGTGAACCTGAGTAAACATAATGCTGACATTGTCTGGACAAAGAAAGATGAAATCGGTTCGCTCATCAACGAATACAATAAGATGGTTCAGAAATTAGAGGAGAGCGCCGTGGCTTTGGCCAAAACAGAGCGGGAAGGCGCGTGGAGAGAGATGGCCCGGCAGGTGGCCCATGAAATCAAGAATCCGCTGACGCCCATGAAACTGAGCATTCAGTACCTGCAGAAAGCGATTAATAATAACGCGCCCAATGTGAAGGAACTTTCCTCTAATGTGGCACAAACGCTTATTGAGCAGATTGAGCATCTCTCCAGGATAGCATCCGAATTTTCTCAATTCGCCAATATCGGTAATGCCAGGAACGAATCGTTTAGCCTTAACAGTCTAATTACTTCCCTGGTTGAATTACACAACGCACAGGAAGGCATCACCATCAACTGGAATCCCATGGCGACCGATATAGAGATAAACGCGGACAAAACCCAGATCAACCGGCTTTTTACCAATTTGCTGCAAAATGCCATAGAGTCTATACCGGAAGGTCAGTCGGGTGAGATAACCATACGCGAAGAAAAAGGAGAGGAATTCGTGAAAGTCAGTATAAATGATAACGGCTCGGGTATACCCAAGGCGATGTTGCCTAATATATTCACACCGAACTTCACCACCAAGACCAGCGGTACGGGATTGGGCCTTGCTATATGTAAAGGAATAGTAGAACAGTCGCAGGGTAGAATCTGGTTTGTTACTGAGGAGGGGAAGGGCACTACTTTTTCAGTTGAGTTGCCACTCCAGCCAAACCATTCGCCAAATGGTCCCGGTTAGGAGCAATCCTGCTTTATATGCCCTTTGCTTTTTTCTTTTTATGCAGGTAGTCTTCAAATTCCTTCCGTGTAAAACTGCTGAGATTCTGCTTGGAGGTCAATCCCGCTTTTTGGGCAACGAGTACCCCGTAGCGTATATCCTGGTATCCATCGGTGTGATGCGCATCGGGATTAATAGAAATCAGCACTCCCTTGTCGAGTGCGTAGCCAATCCATCGCCAGTCTATGTCCAACCGTCTTGGGTGGGCGTTTAGTTCAATAGCCACGTGGTGGCTGACGCAGGCGTCTATAATCCGCTTGTGGTCAACCGGGTATCCTTCTCTCGTTAACAATAGCCTGCCCGTCATGTGTCCGAGGATGGTGGTGTAGGGGTTTTCAATAGCCGATAATAACCTGGACATTGCTTTCTCCTCATTCATTTTTAGATTGGAATGGATGGAAGAAATAACGAGGTCGAAGGAGGCGAGGACATCCGGGCTGTAGTCAAGTTCACCGTCGTTGAGGATATCCGATTCAATACTTTTAAAAATCTTAAAGGGGGCGAACTGTTTATTCAGGGCATCCACCTGAAGGTGTTGTTCCCTGATTCTTTCCTCCCTGAGTCCGTTGGCATAAAAGGCAGATTTGCTGTGGTCGCTGAGCACGAGGTATTCAAATCCCCTTTGAATGGCTTCTTTGGCCATTTCTTCTATACTTTGCCTCCCGTCACTCCAGTTGCTGTGACTATGGATGATACCTTTAATTTCTTTTGTGGTAATGAACGGGCCGGGAGATTCAGCGGAATATTTTTCGATGATGTTTTCTTTTTCACGAGCACAGTGAGGAATAAAAGGAACTCCCGCTGCTTCAAATATCTCTTTTTCATCGGGGTATACTTTTGACAGGGGAAACCG
>JACFNM010000345.1:0-832 GCA_019454915.1 Chitinophagaceae bacterium | reverse complement strand
GTTCCCAGGCGTCTAAGAACTCTGCAGAGCCGCCCGTAGTGAACAGAACGTTGCCGAAATTCTCTTTTTGAGCAAGATGGAAAACAATCGTGAGATTATCCGTTGTTCTGGCTTGTATGGCCGACGCATCACGCTGAGTGACGGTGCAGGAGATGAGGGTTAAAAAAGATTCCAGTTCTTTTTCATTAATGGAAATAACATATTCGAGTTTATCCACCGTTTCCATTTGCCGTAAAAAGTCACCGGTAGGAGAGAACCGGTGATTGGGGAATTGCTTTTCCATAAGCTGGAGTATGTGCAATGCCTCCGTTTCAATCTCCGCGTATAAATAGCTCCCTTTGTTTCGCAGGTAGAATTCAATATTCTTCCGGACATTTTGTTGGGTTTTTTCTCCAAACCCTTTGAACAGTAAGAGCCGATTTTCATTACAGGCGTATAACAATTCACCAATCGTTTCCAATCCCATATCTTTCCATATCACGGATATCTTTTTTGGCCCGAGCCCCTTAATCCGGAGCATTTCAATCACTCCGGGAGGTGTCTTTTCTACGTATTTGCTGAGAATAGGCATACTGCCTGTTTCAATGAGCGCAACGATCTTTTCGCCAATGGCATCGCCAATCCCTTTAATACTAAAAATCTTTTCTCTCGGCAGGTCGGCTAATTCAACGGGCAGCATTTCGATAGTTCGGGCCGCAAAAGCGTAAGACCTGGTCTTGAAGCTGTTTTCTCCATGAATATCCATAAGTTTTGACAGTAGCGAGAAGGCGTCAGCAATTTGTACATTGTCCATGGGTGTAAGTTAATCCATAAATCATAAAACAAACCCCGG
>JACFNM010000344.1 GCA_019454915.1 Chitinophagaceae bacterium | reverse complement strand
GAATATGGCGAACGGGGACTGCATGGACCCATCAGTAATATTCCGGCGGAAATAGAATCCGTCATTCAGCCCGACCCCATCAACGGTAAAATGAACCTGAGCATTACGGGCGTCATGAAGCAGAGCCGCGCTCTCGGAACACGCCTTGAATTGCGAAGAACCATTTCAGGGAAAATAGGGGAAGCGGCGATACATATTCATGACACCGTCACCAACAAAGGCAATACAATTGCACCTCACATGCTCCTGTACCATTGTAATTTCGGCTGGCCTTTAATAGATGAAGGAGCAAGACTCATCTGGGACGGAGCATGGAAAGCGCGGGAACCCAACCCGCGAATCTTCAGGGAAGGGAATGATTTCAGAAAATGTTCAGCGCCCTTAGACGAACACAGTGGTGGCGGCGAAGAAGCGGCCTTTATTGATATCGCTTCAGATAGCAACGGAGAAAGTGTTTGTGGTATTTACAATGAAAAGGTTGGATTAGCGGTTCGCTTACGCTTTTTGAAAAGTCAATTACCGTGGCTAACCAACTGGCAACATTGGGGAAAAGGAGAATATGTTACCGGCATGGAGCCGGGCACCCATCCACCCACCGGTCAGGCGACAGCAAGAAAACAGGGTACACTTATCGAACTTGCGCCGGGCGAAACGAAAGACTACGAATTACATATAGAAATTCTTCATCAGCCGGAACAAATGGCTGATTTTATAAAACCGAATAATCAATGATTCAAGTAAATTTTAATTTCACATCATGGAAAAGTTAAGTGTAGCACAAAAGGCTTTAGATCAGGGAAAAGGAATCCTGCGCCTCGCTCCTACCTGGGTACCACGGTCGTTTTGCGTACCGGGCAGAAGGATTAAATTACATCCTGACGATTATTACGTATTAGGAGGCGAGCGGGGAGGAATAGATGAGCGCTGGTTTTCATCTACCACTCCCGCTAAAAACGGTCCGCTTACCGGAGAAAACGAAGGGCTGAGTCCCGTTGTTTTTAACGACGGTTCCAAAACGGTTCAGATTCTTCTCAGGGATGCCGTGAGTGAACTGAAGGGTGCGCTTATTGGTGACAGAATATGGAAGGAACATGAATCCTGGCCTATGTACTCGAAGTTTTTCGATAATATGGGACCGCTCCCCCACCATGTACACCACAATGATGAAAAAGCAGCGTTGATCGGTCAAAAGGGGAAACCTGAGGCCTATTATTTTCCGCCTCAACTGAATAACCACGGAGGAGATTTTCCTTACACATTCATTGGGATTGCTCCCGGTACTACTAAAGACCAAATCCGGGAGTGCCTGGTTAATTTCACGAAGGGAGACAACAAAATCACCAACTACTCACAGGCATACCGCCTGGAGCCAGGTACGGGATGGGATGTTCCTCCCGGATTGTTGCATGCACCCGGCAGTATGTGTACGTATGAACCTCAAAAAGCTTCCGACGTATTTGCCATGTACCAGTCTCTGGTGAATGAAGATATTATTTCGGAGGAATTGCTGTGGAATGGAACCCCCAAAGAGAGCATCGGAGATTATGACGCGCTGATGGATGTACTGGATTGGGAATTGAACGTGGATCCGAACATGATGGCGAATCGTTTTATGGCGCCCAAACCCGTAAGACCGGCTGAGCAGATGAAGGCCGAAGGCTATATCGAAAACTGGATTTGCTATAAATCGGATGCGTTCAGTGCAAAGGAATTAACCGTATTACCCGGTCAAACCGTTACCATCAAAGACAATTGCCCTTATGGTATGATTGTTATGCAGGGGCACGGAAAGTTTGGCGTATGGGATATCGAAACACCGGCACTGATTCGCTACGGGCAACTGACCAATGACGAATTTTTTGTAAGTGAGTCAGCAGCCAAAGAAGGAGTTACCATCGTTAATCCTTCAGCAAACGATCCCATTGTTATCCTGAAACACTTTGGTCCCGGCAATCCCGATTTGAATTTATAACGACGATGGGGCATCTGCCTATTTTTATTTATATTGAGAACGATCACACAAACGCTATTTTGTAATAAATTATAAAAAAGATATGGAAAAGAACAACTATCCCAAACTACACAATGCCACCTGGCCGGGCGTAGTAGGAAAAGGACCTGATTCAGAACCCGCCATTCCACTGGATACGATGCTAAAAATGACGGCCGATGCAGAAGTGGATGGAATTAAATTTGACGGCGTTGATATTGGTTTATTTGATCCGTCTATTGACCTGGATGATCCGGACGGACCGAAAAAATTAGCCGATAAAGTATCTGCTTGCAATCTTAAAATCGGCAGCCTGGTTGCCCCTATATGGGATGGACCGACCTTAGGCAGTGATGCAGACCGTACAAAATTTGTGGAGTTAGTCCGAAAATCATGCGTGTTTGCTCAAAAGCTAAATGATATCGGTATCCGCTCTTACGGCATCATCCGTATAGATTCTGCAAGCAGCCCGGATCAGTTTTATGATGACCCGGCTAAGAGTACGAAAACCATTGCCGACACTTTCCGCAAAGCTTGTGACGTGGCAGCAGATTTCGGAGAAAAACTGGCCGCAGAAGGTGAAATCTGCTGGGCGGGAATGCATAGCTGGAAATACATGATAGATACACTGGAAGCCGTAGATCGGCCCAATATAGGATTCCAGGCAGATATGTCGCACACCTTTTTATACCTCCTGGGATACAATGCGCCCGAACACCGCATCCTGCCCGAAGACTTCCAATGGAGCGACCGGGAAGCGCTGAATGAAGGATTAAAGAAACTGACGGCAGCTCTCCGTCCCTGGACGATTGACTTCCACGTAGCACAAAATGACGGCACCGTGCACGGTACGGGTTCGCACGACAAAACCGGACGCCACTGTCTGGCTACCGATCCCAATGGCAAATTAGATATTGCCCATGATGCGGGATACTGGTTACGCGATGAAAATGGCAATCTCACGAAAGCGTTTAAGCATATCTGCTGGGACGGATGTATGTTCCCCAATGAGGTTATGATGAAACAACAAACCTGGAATGATATCCTGGCAGCCATGATTAAAGTGCGCGACCAGCACGGATGGAAAGAGTAGTATATAATACATAATCATTAAACTATTTTAATACCCACAAATATGAGTAATAAAAAGCCGTTACGTATTGGTTTGGTTGGAACCGGTTTTATGGGCCGTACCCATTCCAATGGTTACAACCGGGCAGACAATTTCTTTCCCGAACTACAGTATAGCCCTGTATTAAAAGCGGTCTGTTCCAGAAATAAAGAAAAGGTGCAGGCATTTGCCGATCAATGGGGATATGAATCCATTGAAACCGATTGGAAAACGTTGATTGCCAGAAATGATATAGATGCCGTAGATATATGCACTCCCAATGATATGCATGCAGAGATCGCCATAGCCGCGGCTAATGCCGGTAAAATGGTGCTATGCGAGAAACCACTTGCACGCACTTTAGCGGAGTCTAAAAAAATGGTAGATGTTGTAGAAAAAGCTGGTGTGAAGAGTACGGTATGGTACAACTATCGCCGTTTGCCGGCGGTAACCCTTGCTAAGCAGATTATTGATTCCGGAAAACTGGGAAAGATATTCCACTACCGTGCAAACTTCCTGCAGGACTGGACTATCAGCCCGGATGTTCCCCAGGGAGGTACGGCTGCCTGGAGGTTAGACGTGAATGCTGCGGGATCAGGCGTAACCGGAGATTTACTGGCGCACTGTATTGATACCGCTATGTGGCTTAACGGAGGTATTACCGACGTGTCAGCCGTTACGGAAACCTTTGTGAAGGAACGAATGCACCAGGTAACCGGTAAGGTAGAAAAAGTAGGTATAGATGATGCCTGTATTTTTCACTGCCATTTTGCCAATGGCTCCCTGGGTCTCTTTGAATCTACCCGTTATGCCCGCGGCCATAAAGCGCTCTATACTTTTGAAATCAATGGCGAGCATGCTTCCATCCGCTGGGATCTGCATGATCTGAACCGGTTGGAATATTTCGATCATCGCGATGAATCTATCGTTCGCGGATGGCGATCCATTCACGTAACGGACGGCGATCAGCCTTATATGGATAAATGGTGGGTTCCCGGCTTAGGTATCGGTTATGAACACAGTTTCATTCATCAGGTTGCAGATTTTCTGAAGTCGCTCGAAACCGGTGTTGATTGTCACCCGACTTTTAAAGATGCTTACGAAACGCAGAAGGTATGCGAAGCCGTTATTGATTCCGCGAATTCAAAGAGCTGGAAAGATACCGGCGTAGAATGGAAGGAAAAGTAAATTGAAATAGGGGCTATCAATAAATCCCTTAAAACAATTA
>JACFNM010000343.1:3699-4377 GCA_019454915.1 Chitinophagaceae bacterium | reverse complement strand
TTTTAGACTTATCAAAGAACTGTATTAACTTTGCGGTTAATCTATATTATCCTAAGACTTTTTTATCTCGGTTAGCACAAGAAATATAGCACTTTCATTCATTTGTGGTGCCAATCGCATTTCTAATGGGTTTAAAAAGATAATTCAACCTTGAGATTCTTTACTAATATTCTCGGTCATCTGTTTTCCCTTTTCAATAATTCGTCTAAATCCACTCATTGTATCCTCCTTAAATCTAGACCTCACAATGAAATTCTTTTCGCTTAAATAGGATATAGCTTGAATTCCAAGATTACAATACTTTGGGAGAATTAGATGGCTATCGTCATGCTTTTTCATAAACCCTTCACCGTTAGAGCTTATCGTGTGGCGAAGAGGCCAAAGTACTTTAGAATAAAACATCAAATAAAAACGAGTCTTACACCTTTCTTTATCTCGTTTTGACAGTAGTCGGCTCTCTTCAATAAAATCAAGATAAATTTCAAAAGAAGAAAGAACGACGTTTAAATTATCTAAAATGGAATGCGTAATCTTCGTTTCCAAATCGAAAAATAAATATGCATCGGTACCTCTCTTCTCGTCAAATGAAGCGTCATTTATCTCGGAGTTTAAACCTTGATAAAAACTTTCAACTTTAGCTAATTCATTCGCTTGCATCGCATTCAAATAAGTGATAAA
>JACFNM010000343.1:0-3689 GCA_019454915.1 Chitinophagaceae bacterium | reverse complement strand
AGTAGATATATCGACAGGCTCGTCCAAATGCCTCCAATGAAACCTCCAAAATCCCCTAATCCTTTCGATTCATCCGAACCTTTAAAATTAAAAATGAAAATCGAAAGTCCAAATAACAGGATGAGAAATATCCAACTATAATTCTTCCAGAACTGTAAATTCACTTTAAGAATGTTCCATCTTAGATTCATCGCAAAATGTATTTTCTTGAGGCGCATATTTTCCAGTGGTTCTTATTTGAGAGCGTTGTTCATAATCACGTAGCGCTATTGTCCTTGATTTTCTGTAGAGTCCATTCTCACATTCAGCAATGTCATGAAAAAGCAAGCTCCTGTTAATCCCCTTCCCTCCTAATCAAATGATTGGGCAGGTCGCTTACTTTGGCGCAGCAAACCTGTTCGAGTACCTGCTGCAGTTGCCTTTTTATAATGGAGATGGTATGATTACCGCCTTTGTTACCAAGTGCAGCAGCGCCATACATAAAGGTTCGGCCCATAAACGTGAATTCGGCGCCGGTGGCAAGGGTGCGGGCGATATCCGGACCGGTACGCATACCACTGTCCATCATCACTTTTATTTTATCCTTATAACCGGCAGCTACTATATTTTTTAAGGTAGCAATGGTGGAAGGGCCGGCATCTAATTGCCTGCCACCGTGATTGGACACAATGATCCCGTCTAATCCCAGGCGTACCGCTCTTTCCGCATCTTCCACACTGGCTACGCCTTTCAGCACCAGTTTGCCCTTCCACATATCACGGATCGGTTTTATCCGCTCCTCATTCAATCGCCCGTTAAAGGTCTTGTTCATGAACAATCCTAAATGATGCATATTCATGCCCGTAGGAGTATAGGGCTTCATGGTTTTGAAGGAAGGCTGCCCGTGTATCAGCGTACGAATAGCCCAGTTGGGACGACCCATAATTTGGATCACATTGTGGAGGGTCATGCGCGGTGGCATGGCCAGCCCGTTCTTAATCTCTTTGTTGCGATAGCCGAAAGTGGGTACATCCGCCAGGATCACCAATACCGGGCAACCGGCATCTGCCGCTCTTTTTATGACCTTATCCCGCAGGTCATTTTCGGCAGGATGATACAACTGAAACCAGGCGCGTCCTTCCGTCACCTCGCTGATCTCTTCAATGGAAGCCGTACTCACCGTACTGAGTATAAAGGGAATATTATAATCGAATGCCGCCTTGGCTAAGATGACCGGTGCATTGGGCCAAATCAATCCCTGCAATCCTACCGGCGCGATCCCAAAAGGCGCATCGTACACATGACCAAACAACTCGGTCTTCAGATCCGACCCGGAATGTGCCGCGAGGTACTGGGGCATTAACTCCACCTGCCTGATTTCCTCCGTATTCTTTCTCAGATTAACCTCTTCATTACAACCACCATCGAGATAATCGAACGCAAATCCGGGAATCCTTTGTCTTGCTCTTTTTCTTAAACTTTCTACTGACGGGTAGCGGGGGTCATATTGAATTTCCATATATGATCTTATAAAATTGTTTGAATAACTAATTTTTATTCTATAGACATTAAAGTTCAGAATTGTTCATCTTACTTTTTTGTTTTGACACAAAAAAGTAACATAGGAATTGTTTGTACAAATTTACAAGTTTAACTTCCATTTCGTTTAGCCAAACGGCTTATCTCCCTCCCAACAAATATTCCAATCGCTCAGCCATTGATTTTCTTACGACATATAACTCTTCAATATTCCGGGAAAAAGCGCTTACGTCAATCACCAGTTTTTTCACCATTTCATCTGCAAACTCTTCTTCTCCGGCTTTCTTCAGCATCCATAGATAATCGTAATCTTCAATGCCCTCTCTCAGCAATTCAAAACGAATGGAGGACACCGGTCCGTCAACATTAGGCTGACCGGTATAGGTTTTTACATAATCCCCGGGATATAATAAAGAACCTTCTCCGTTGAGAATATAGCCGCCACTGCACAAAAATCCGGAGATATAGGTATTGGCGCTGATCCAGGGGTTCGGTGTCTGTGGCCAATAGTTGGTCGCCCAGTATAAGATGCCATTCATACCATAAGCTTCGGTGATCCAGGGTACCATCACCAGGTCTAATGCCGGGGCATCAATAAAATAGTTGGGCTGCGGATACTTTTGATCGCAGGAGATATACCAGGTCATCTCCCCTCCTTTCGCCTGCTCTTCCCGGATGGCTTTCTTTACATCTGCCCGGTTCAGGGCGTTGCCGTGGATAGAGAAATTGTTCACCTTACCCGTTAGCGTACCCCATGCGGGATCATCGGGCACGGGAGATTCGGTTGCCAGGAACGGAACACCCGGCGCTGCTTCGTGTGCCAGCGTTGCCCACCGGCGTGTGTTGATATATTCCTCTTCCGTATTGGGTTCATCAATGGGGCTGTTCAACACGAGGTGCTCTTTCCAGCCGTTTTTGATAAAATAGGTAGCTACCTGACGGAGATAGGATTTGATCTTTTTATTGAATCCGTCTGAAAAAGGCGCTTCCGTGATATACTTTCTTATGCCGGAAGGATAGGCATTCAGCAAGACCCGGTTGGTTTTTAGCCGATTCAGGAAATACTTGTAGCGTTCATCATTAAACTTCACCTGTATTTCTGTTCCTTTCAGGGTAATCTCCGGCTGCAACTGGTCATTAAACCAGGGCTCCATACGGTGCTCGTATAAAAATTCGTAGTAACGCTGGGTCAGCCGATCCATCTCCGGCGAATCGGGAGACTGATGATAGAAACCCGCTAACCAGCTTTTGGAAACATTGATATAAGAAATCAGCGACGTCTTTTCGGGTAAAGAAAAGCCGTACACCCGGAGTTCAATCTTCAGGTTTTCCACCGTCTTTCCATCACGCGTCACTGAAATGGTTCCGGTATAAGTTCCGGCAGGCGTCGCAGCCGGTATATCAATATCTACCCAAATGGGGCGGTTTTGCACGACTTCATATTGTGCAGCCATGCTAAAAGGTTCTTTAATAGGCGCCAGCGCATCGGGCCATAAGCCGGTGGCGCCAACCGGGCTGGACACGCCGGTGAGCAGAATATAATGCTCCAGGTAAAAGCTAACCTGTTCTTTCGGAATAACCTTGCCCTCCTTCGACGTCAGGTTTGAAGCCGAAATAAAAAATCCATCAGGCGCTTTGGGTTTTCGTCCGGATGGCGACGGCACGGTTATCACTACCTGGAAAGGTGCGTGTTCATTTCCTGCGCCGGCAATAGAAACCTTCCTGTCTTTCTGAGACCAGACGAGGTTCTCGCTTTGAATACGATCCTTCGGCCGGACTTTATGTTCTGCCGGAACTGCCCATACGGACACTTCATCACTATAAGTCGTTGCACCCGTAACCGGGTCGTTAGCGCCGGTTTTAGAAATTTGCTGGGTAAAAGCAGCCGGTAAGATTCCGGCCATGAAAACTGCGTATAAAGAAAAGGCTTTCAGGCGACGGTTAATTTCTATCCGATTCATAAACTGGCAAATATTTTGGTAAGTCCTGGTTATCTAAATTACGGATAAAGATGAGCTTTCAATGGTTTATTTGTAAATGAAGTGTCGGGGGAATCCATTCTTCCGCTTAGAAATATTATCCACCGGCCTATCCCGCATGCCCATATCACATTTCCGCACCCTTTTCCCTGCTCACCAGCAAATAATAATCATGCTCAATGGAAAGATAAC
>JACFNM010000342.1 GCA_019454915.1 Chitinophagaceae bacterium | reverse complement strand
GCGATGGCTGCGGACGTTGTGCATCATGAAGTTTAAATATTGTAGACTTGGATATGCCCACAAAGCAGAACATCTTTCTTCGCTACCACGCCTTTCTCAGGTCTGTAGTCCTGGTGTTGAGTGATAGCTGACCTGTTGCCCGCGCGTTACTTGTCTTGCAATAGTAGTAGGCGAAAGTGTATGGTGTTATTATTTAGTGTCTCCTACAATATATACTGGGTATGTGCCGAATGCGCAGGGTAGCATGCCGGCAGTATATAGCGCTACCGGCGGTAATTCTGCTGCGATAGCGCTGGGACTGAAAGAGCCGTATAAATGTACAGCAATCTTAAGCGATCGCCCGTTACTTAAAGTAGTGAGCCTACCTGTTGCATATAAGCAGAAGCCTGACTTTACAAAAGCCCGCACGTTGATGATATATAGAATCCCGTAATAAATATCGCCGGTATCCAGCGCATTGGTTATTATGAATTAAAGTGTTATATTTATATCACCCTAACTATCTCAACCTTCAATACCTGTTCTATGAGTATCTCCGTTAACGATTTTTTTGCTCCGATCTCGTTCAATGATACGATTGATGATGATGCGTATAAACAAGTGGACTTATTGATTAACTACTTAGAATCAATCAGCGAGATAACCTATCAGAGCATCTACCTTGTGGATTATTACAAAAGGACCTTCCTCTATGTGTCCCGGAATCCGTTGTTTCTTTGCGGCAGAACCCCCGGGGAAGTGCTTAGATACGGATACCAGTTCTACTTTAAACATGTGCCAAACGACGATCTTGAAATGCTGCTGAAGATCAACGAAGCAGGGTTTTCTTTCTTTAAGCTTATCCCTAAGGAGGATCGTATGAAATATTCTATTTCATACGACTTTCATTTGAGGCAACCGGCCGGTAATCTGGTGCTGGTAAATCACAAGTTGAAGCCGCTGCTTTTAGATGAATACTCCAATCCGTGGATTGTATTGTGTCTCGTCTCAGCTTCCCCTCACTCTTCACCGGGAAACGTTCAATTCAGGAGTAATGAATTACAAAAGCGCTATGACTACGATATCAGTAAAAACGCGTGGGAAGCTGCAACAATCACCAAACTGAACAGACGGGAAAAAGAGATATTGATATTAACGGCACAAGGATACACCATAGCCCAAATTGCCTCGAAACTCTTTATATCCATTGATACCATCAAGTTCCACAGAAAAAATACTTTTAATAAACTGGGCGTTAAAAGGATTTCAGAAGCCCTGTCAACGGCCATAGAACAATCCTTGATATGAGACAGTCCCTCAGCAGGCATCCTGTGCTATCGCCCGATACCCTTTGTTCCTTTGAGTCTTCTTTATCTCATCAAATATATGCAGGTCCTGCTGGTTATCTTCGGAAAAGTACCGGCTTGTGTGAACGGAAATAAACGTACTCAGGTCGTTAGACTCGATATATATTGGGAAGGTCTCCGAACAAATATACTCAATTGATGCTCCCAGAATATTTGACGGAATCTCTAACTTTTGTAAAGTTAAAATGACTTTCTTGTCACATTCTGCAATGATAAGTCCGCTGCCAAAATGAAAAACCGGATAGAACGCGTTATAAAGTATTTTTTTCAGAAAACTGATCCTGTTTATCGGCAGCCGCCTGGAAATTACAAAGCGCCCGATGTGCCATAAATTATCTTTCTCAGGCAGAACCATTTTAAGGTCAATACCAAACAACTTTTCTATTGGAAGAACTGCTTCTCTGTCCCAGTAAGTGGTCCTGATAGCTCCAAAGATTTCGGTCGTTATCCTGTGTCGTATCACATAGTATACCGATTGGTCAAAAAACGACATATCTTCCCGCAAAAGACCCGACAACTCATTCTCAAATGATGCTGCCGTATATTCCGTAAACCCGAAATGCTCATAAATATCTGATAAGTAAAATTGCAGCAACTCCTGCAGTTCAGATATCTTCAGCCGGGATATATAAAACGCTTCGCTTGACCAGTCCATTAGCTTTTAGAGAAATCTAAATATCTTTTTCTGTTTCCGTTCCGGAAGATTAATAAAAGTTTCAAAAACTACACAAAAGGGTAGGTAGAGACCTCAGATATTGCATGAAAACAGCTACTGAAGCAACGAAAGATAATAGAAATCAGGAAACTCTTTAACCGGTTTTCGGGTAGCAATATCAAATATGACATGTGATACCAATCCTGATAATAAAAATAAGCCTATAGACAACTGCGGTGGAGGAAATTGGCCTGCAATCTCTTTATACCTCAAAAGAAAGTCCTCTAACCATCCGGCAGGGATGTTTCTATCCTTTAGGCTTTCAACAATAAACTGCCCTACATTTAGTTCAAAAACCTTATGCGAATTATCGAGGGATCGAATATTCCTGCTCTCCTTCGTGATAACGGTAGCAAATCCCGCCCAGCCCAGATTATAAGGATGAATAACGGGTATACCCAGCTTAGTGCATGTGTCGTCGAATAAAAAGGGCGCACGCGTGCTAAAATCCAGGGCGTTAATTGCCACCTTGCAGGAAGCCAGATCAAAGCCGGTCAAATTATCCTCTGTAATAAATTTCGAAAAAACATTGATCTTCGCAGAAGAATTGATAGTAAGCAGTCGCTTTCGCAAAACTTCCGCCTTCAGCAACCCGATGTCGCTTTCGGTATAATTTTGCCGGTTTACGTTAGTCAGTTCAACGACATCTCCGTCCACAATGGTCAAATTTTCGAATCCTAATCGTAACAGAGACTCAGCAATATAGCTGCCGATGCCACATCCGGCAATGAATACCCCACACTCCCTAATCATCTCCTGTTCCTGATCGCTGATGTGGATCCTATTCCTGCTGTACCTGCCTTGTTGTTCCATGAGCTGATTTTTACAAATTCTAAGTTGGCCATAAATACCGGATACTTTAAAAGTAACCATTTTACGCTCACACACCGTTTGAGTCAATACAACGTAATACATACCGCTCCGGTGTGTAAATATATTGCCGATTTTAATAATCCCCTTTACTGATTATTAAAAGTATATTTCGTTTTATGGAAGCGGGTTACGAACTTCTTTCACCCTGTTCATCACCTGTTGCGTCGCAATCCGTTCATGGTTCTTACCGCTATTGAGCAGTTATCTTTTGATTTAACTGGCGGGCGCAGTCCTTCCGCCTGCGTTGAACCACTGCGCCCGGACTTATTGCGGATAAAGATCAGGCAGAAGTAATGGTAATCTGTTGTTCCATTCCGGTAATTACTCCTGCCTGAACCTTATCCGGATATTCATTTTGTAATTACTGCTAATCATTATACCTAACGACGGACATCGAAGATATTGCCCTACGCCGAACCTGCGAAAGTCTGCACCTCCGCAAGCTCCGGTTTGCCCTTCGGGTTTTATAAAAAAAATCTCCATCCCTTCTTTTCTTCTTTGGGCAGCATTACTACACTATCTCGTCCTATACATACTATCAGCGATATAGCGGATAGTATTTTTTTTCTAAAAACTTTTTTGCGTGCATGTATATTTTAATAGGTCGCAAAAAACCGCTTAGGCGGTTTCTCCGGTCTCTGTAGGGCAATGGAGTTTGCTATCCAAAAAGAAAGAACGCGGCGCAGTAAGCCGCTATTGATCAACAATAAAATTTTTTTGTATGCAAATTCCTGACAACTTATCATCTATCGCCCGCATTATCCGCAAAGACTGGAAAAAAATCTATTACGGCGCAGTTCCTTACCTCGATGCAATGGAATGCATTAACAGCATTCACGATAATTTTCTTGAAGATTCAGCCCGCAGCATTGTTTGCTATTTTCTTGCTAATGCGCAAGCCTGGAAAGGTGAAACCGCCAGGGCAGTCAAAGAAAAATTAAACCAGCTCCTGCAACCCCAACAACCGGCAGGGGCTTCCCCTGCCATTTAACCACTTTAATTATTCACTCCTTAAAAATCAAGCTATGGAATTATTTACAGGACGTGTAACCGCTGATGCAAAAGTGAACACGTTAAAAGACGAAAGACAGGTAGTTAATTTCTCCGTTGCCATTAATGACTACTACAAAGCAAAAAACAGTGAAGAAGGAACAAAGGTTGTTACCTATGTTAACTGTTCTTATTGGCTCAACGCTAAAATTGCCGAACGGCTTACCAAAGGCGCTGTAGTTGAAATTGCCGGCCGCCTGCATGTAAACGCCTACAAGAATATGGACGGAGAGCCAAAAGCATCTCTTAATTGTCATGTGAATCACATCAAAATCCATCATTCGACAAAGGAAATTACCACAACTGAACAGCCGGCCGCCACGGCCGCCGTAGATGATCTGCCATTTTAAAACCGGACTCCTTACCGCTCCGGGAGCATAAATAAAAGAGCGGCTTTATCATGAAATTTTTTAATGACTGCAAAACAAT